>DAMBCY010000112.1:0-5697 GCA_032056255.1 Cellulomonas sp.
CGGTGCTCGCGGCGCGCGGGCGGTGCGCGCGGTCCGCGGGGCGGCGCCCCCGGTGCGCGGGCCGGTGCTCCCGGTGGGCGGGCTGCGGCGCTCGCGCAGGCCGCGTCGCCGCAGGAGAGGTGGCGGCCGCGTCAGCCCGCGGGCCCCGGTCGCGCAGGCTGAGTCCTGCGGGGGCCGTTGCCGCCCGGGGATCAGGGCCGCAGGTCGTACGTGACCGAGTCGGCCACCGACGCGAGGTCGTCGTACAGCCGGCGAGCCGCCACGTTGCCCGGGCGCGTGGTCCAGCGCAGCACACCGAGCCCGTCCGCACGCGCCTCCTGGGCCAGCCGGAGCAGGAGCGCGCGCGCCACGCCGCGACCGCGCGCGGCCGGCCGGGTGAACAGGTCGTCGAGGTAGAGGCCCTCGTCGGCGAGGACCGGGCGCGGGAACCGGCGGGAGTGCGCGAACCCCACCGGGCCGTCGTCGTCGACCGCGACCAGCACGCGCACCGGGTGGGCGGGGTCCTGCACCCACGACCACAGGCGCGCCGCCACGAGGGGGTCCGGGACCAGACCGGCCGCCGCGCGGTACTCGTCGAACAGGGCGCACCAGGCGTCGTGGTCCGCGGCGACCACGGGCCGGACCTCGAGCGGCACGGCTCCCGCTCAGCCCGCGGCGGGTGCGGCGGGCGGCTCGCCGGGCGCGGCGGATGGCGTCCCGGGGACGGCGGGCGGCTCGCCGGGCGCGGCTGGCGGCTCGCCGACGGTGGACGGCCCGCCGGGGACGGCCGGCGCCACGGGCACGGCCGGTGCGGCGGGTGGCTCGCCCAGCGTGCTCAGCGCGCGGTCGAGCGCGGCCACGCCGTCGCGGTCGACCGCGCGCAGCGGGGCGGGCAGGTTCCCGATCCCCACACCGACGAGCCCGGCGACCGCGTGCACGGCGCGCGGTCCGCCGAGGGCGACGACGAGCTCCGCGACCGGCGCGAGCCGGGTCATCAGCGTGCGAGCACCGTCCGCGTCGCCGCGCGCGGCGGCACCCGCCACGGCCGCGTACCAGGCGGGCAGCACGCTCGCGAGACCGGAGTGCCAGGTGCGCGCGCCGGCGATCAGGCCCTCGACGCCGAGCACGTCGCCGCTGCACCCGACCTCGACGTGCGACGGGACGGATCCGGCGAGCACCCGCACGCGGTCGGCCAGCTCGGCGGCATCGCTCCCCCGGTCCTTCACGCCGCCGACCCCGGGCACCTGCGTGGCGCGGGCCAGGGTGTCCAGGCCGAACCGGAAGCTCGTGCTGACCGGATTGTGGTAGATCCAGACCGGGACCTGGGCGGCGTCGGCGACGTCCTCGACCAGGCCGAGCACCTCGGCGTCGGTCAGGGGCAGGTACGCGAGCGTCGGCAGCAGCACGGCGGCGACACCGGCCCGCTCCGCGACGATGGTGTGCACCACGACCTCGTCGGTGGTGAACGCCCCGATCCCGGCCACGACCGGCACCCGCCCCGCGGCGGCGGCGACCCCGGCCTCCACGACCCGGCGGCGCTCGCCCGCGGTGAGGTACGGGTAACCGCCGGTGCTGCCGAGCACCGCGATCCCCGACGCACCGGCGCGGATCGCGCGGTCGGCGAGCTCCTCGAGCGGGTCGGTCTGCACCTCCCCCTCGGAGCCGCGCGGGGTGGGCAGGTAGGCGACGAGCGGTCCGAGCAGGGGCATCGTCGCAGTGTAGGTCGGGGCCGGCCCCTGGGTGCCGGCGGGGCGCGGTTCACTGGAAGTCCCGCGAGGTGGTGGCGACCTTCAGCGACAGCGGGGACAGGTGCTCGGCGACGAGGTTCGTCGCCCCGTCCGCCCGCTCCAGGCGGCCCCGGACCACCAGCGCGCGGGAGGTGCGGGCGGTCTTGCGGAACCGCTGCCAGAGCCCGGCGCTGCACACGATGTTGAGCAGCCCGGTCTCGTCCTCGAGCGACAGGAACGTGACGCCGCCCGCGGTCCCGGGACGCTGCCGGTGGGTGACAACGCCCGCCACCGCGACCCGCCGGTCGGCCTCGTGCCGGAAGGCCTGCTCGACCCGGAGCACCCCGGCGGCGTCCAGCCCGTCGCGCACGTACTGGGTCGGGTAGGAGTCGACGGTGACGCCCGTCGCCCACACGTCGGCCACGGCCAGCTCGACCGGGCTCATCCCGGGCAGCGCGGGGGCCGCCACGCCGGCGGAGACGCCGGGCAGGGTGTCCGGTCCCTCCTGGGCGAGGGCACCGGCCGCCCACAGCGCCTCACGCCGGGTGACGCCGAGGCTCTCGAGCGCCCCGCCCGTGGCCAGGGCCTCGAGCTGAGCGGTGCTGAGCTCGACGCGGCGGACCAGGTCACGCAGGTCGGCGAACGGTCCGTGCGCGTCGCGCTCGGCGACGACCCGCTCGGCGACCTTCTCCCCCACGTTCCGGACCGACGCCAGGCCGCCCCGCACGGCGAGCGAGCGTCCGGGGTCGCCCGCACCCGTACCACCGGGCGTGCGCGGGACGGCTGCCGTCCCGGAAGGGGTCGGGACCAGGCGCGGTTCCCCGCCGGCCGGCCGGGACCGGACCTGCTCGACCCGGGCCTGCACGCCGGAGAGCTGCAGGTCCGGGCGCAGCACCCCGATGCCGTGCCGCCGGGCGTCGGCGATCAGGGTCTGCGGCGAGTAGAACCCCATGGGCTGCGCCGCGAGCAGACCCGCGTAGAACGCGGCCGGGTGGTGCACCTTGAGCCACGCGCTGGCGTAGACGAGGAACGCGAACGAGAAGGCGTGCGACTCGGGGAAGCCGAAGTCGGCGAACGCCTTGAGCTTGTCGTAGATCTCCTCCTGCGCCGTCGTCGGCAGGCCGTTGCGCGTCATGCCCGCCATGAGCCGGGCGCGCATGGCCTCCATCTTCTCGATGCTGCGCTTGGAGCCCATCGCCCGGCGGAGCTGGTCGGCCTCGGCGGGCGAGAAGTCGGCGACGTCGATCGCCATCTGCATGAGCTGCTCCTGGAAGAGCGGGACACCGAGGGTGCGCTTCAGCGACTTCTCCAGCCTGGGGTGCACGTAGGTGACCGGTTGCCGCCCCTGGTAGCGCTCGATGTACGGGTGGACGGAGCCGCCCTGGATGGGGCCGGGGCGGATCAGCGCGACCTCGACGACGATCCCGTAGAAGTCCCGGGGCTGCAGGCGCGGCAGGGTGCCCATCTGGGCGCGGGACTCGACCTGGAACACGCCCACGGTGTCGGCGGCGCACAGCAGGTCGTAGACCAGCGGGTCCTCCTGGGGCAGGCGGTGCAGGTCGGGGCGGGGGTGGCCGTGCCGCTCGACCTCGTCGAACGCGAGCCGCAGGGCCGTGAGCATGCCGAGCCCGAGCAGGTCGAACTTCACCAGCCCGGCGTCGGCGCAGTCGTCCTTGTCCCACTGCAGGACGGTGCGGCCCTCCATCCGGGCCCACTCCACGGGGCACACCTCGATGACCGGCCGGTCGCACATGACCATGCCGCCGGAGTGGATGCCGAGGTGCCGCGGCAGGCGCAGGAACCGGTCCGCGAGGTCGATGACCTGGTCCGGGATCTCGTCGAGGTCGCTCGCCGGGGGCGGGCGGTGCGCGGGGACGACGTCGTGGCCGTCGGCGGTCGGCTCACCGGGGCGGCCGTCGGTGCCGTCGTGGCCGGCGGGCCGACGCGGCGCGGCAGCCGCGGGCTCGTGGTTCCAGCCCCACACCACCCCGTCCGGGTCCCGCTGCTGCGCGGCGTAGGCGGCGGCACGGTCCCCCGAGGTGCTCGACGTCCCGGAGGCGGCGACGGCGGGGGCCGGCCCGCGGTTCTCCCCCGACCACCAGGGGTGCCGGGGCTGCGCTCCGCGCAGGGTCCCCCACCGCTCGATGGACTTGCTCCAGGCGTCCTGCTGGCCGACGTCGTAGCCGAGGGCGCGCGCGGCGTCCCGCACCGCGGAGCGCGCGCGGTAGGAGATGACGTTCGCGACCTGGGCGGCGTGCGTGCGGCCGTGCGTGGCGTAGACGTACTGGATGACCTCCTCGCGACGGCCGGACTCGATGTCGACGTCGATGTCGGGCGGCCCGTCGCGCTCGGGGGCGAGGAACCGCTCGAACAGCAGACCGTGCTTCACCGCGTCGACCGCGGTGATCCTGAGCGCGTAGCAGACCGCGGAGTTCGCGGCCGACCCGCGGCCCTGCGCGAGGATGCCGTTGCGGTGGCAGAAGTCGACGAGGTCGTAGACCACGAGGAAGTACCCGGGGAAGCCGAGGTCCTCGATCACCCGCAGCTCGTGCTCGATCTGGGCGTAGGCGCGGGCGTTCTCCCCGTCCTCCGGCGAGCCGTAGCACTCCCGGGCCCCGCGGCGGACGAGCTCGCGCAGCCAGCTGGCCTCCGTGTGCCCGGCCGGCACCGGGTAGGGCGGCAGCTGCGGGGCGACGAGCTGCAGGTCGAAGGCGCACTCCTGGCCGAGCGCGGCGGCGTTCGCGACGGCCTGCGGGTGCCGTCGGTGCCGGTGCAGCATCTCCGCGGCCGAGGCGAGGTGCGCGGTGGGGGCGCCCGGCAGCCACCCGTCGAGGTCCTCCAGGGAGGACCGGGCGCGCACGGCCGCGAGCGCCATCGCCAGGTCGGCGTCGCGCGGGGTGGCGTAGTGCACGTTGCCGGTGGCGACGAGCGGCAGCCCGGCGTCGAGGGCGAGCACGGCGAGCGCGTCGGCGGTCTCGGAGTCGAAGGGGCTGCCGGACCGCGTGACCTCGACGGCCACGTTGTCCCGCCCGAACAGCGCGACGAGCCGGTCGAGCTCGGCGCGTGCCCGGTCGACTCCCCCGGCGGTGACGCCGGGTGTGCGACCGCCGTCGGTGAGCGCGTGCCGCACGGGACCCTTGCGGCAGCCGGTGAGCACGAGCCAGCGACCGGCGGCGCTCTCGGCCAGGGACTCGAGCCGGTACTCGGCGGCGCCCTTGGTGCCGGTGGCCAGGTGCCCCTCTGCGATGGCGCGGGACAGCGCGCGGTACCCGTCCGGTCCCCGGGCGATCACCGGCAGGTGCACGGCCCGGGGGTCGGGCACCCCGGTGGGCGGGTCGAGGACGTCGGGGCCGGCGACCCCGGGGACGGGCAGGTGCAGCTCGGCGCCGAACACGGTGGGCAGGGCGACCCGCTTGGCGGCCTCGGAGAACCGGACCACGCCGTACAGCCCGTCGTGGTCGGTGAGGCCGAGCGCGCTGAGCCCGAGCCGGTGTGCCTCGGCCGCGAGCTCCTCGGGCTGGCTGGCGCCGTCGAGGAAGCTGAACGCCGAGTGGGCGTGCAGCTCCGCGTAACGGGGGTGGCGGGGTGGGCGGGGACCGGTGCGGTCGTCAGTCATAGACGGCCTCGCAGGTCCAGCCGTCGGGGGTGCAGACGAGCAGCAGGGCGCGGCCGTCGGCGAGGGTGACCTGCACGTGCACGCGCAGCCGGGCCTCGGTGGCCGACCACCAGCGCTCGGCGAGCGGCCAGGGGCCGGCCCAGCCGGCGACGTCGTGCTCGGCGGGCGGGCGCCGGTCGGTGGCCGGGGTGCGCACCCGTGCGGGGGCGCCGCTCATGACGAGCCGGTCGTCGAACCGCACGGGCCGCCCGGCGGGGTCCAGCACCTCCACCGGCGCAGGTCGTGCGGGCACGGTGGCGGGCGCGGGCGCAGGCAGGTGACCGGGCCAGGGCCGGTCGGTGGGCCGGGGGGCGGCGGCCTGGGCGCCCCAGGGCT
>DAMBCY010000112.1:5707-9080 GCA_032056255.1 Cellulomonas sp.
TGCAGGTGCACCTGGTCGCGGACGTCCCGGCCGCCCTGCAGCGCGGCCGTGAGCACCCCGTCGCCGCCCAGCAGACCCTGCACCCGGTCGAGGGCGCGGTGGGCGCGCAGGTCGCCGCCGGACGGGCCGCCCCACAGCCGCCCCTGCTCGGCGCCGGCGGCGGCGACGTCCTCGGCGGTGATGGCGAGCGCGACCAGCCCGACCGGCTCGGTCTGCTCGTCGTGCTCGGCGTCGGACCCGACGGCGCCGCGCTCGGCCGCCGCCGCGGTGAGCCACCCCTCGAGCTGCCAGCGGATGCGGTCGGTGATCCGGGCGGCGGACAGCCCACCGAGCCCGCCCAGGTCGGTCCGCCAGGTGCGGGTGAGCTCGGTGCCCTCGTCGGTGCGGGCGGTGATGCGCAGCCTCCCGCACGTCAGCGAGTGCGCGGTGAGCAGGGCGTGCAGCTCCTCCGCGAGCCGGCGGCCGGCGAACGTCGCGACGTCCACCCGGTGCGCGGGCGGGTCGAGCGGGGTCGCGACCTCCAGGTCGGTCTCGGGGCGACGGCGCGCGGGCGGGCGCACGTCCTCGCCGCGGACCAGGGTCCAGGCCCAGGTGCCCCAGGTGCCGAACCGGGCGTGCACGTCCCCGGCGGTCAGCGCGGCCAGCTCGCCGAGGGTGCGCAGCCCGAGGCGTCGCAGCAGGTCCACCAGGTCGGCGACCGGCCGGATCGCGTCGTCCTGCATCGCGGCGGGCCCGAGGTCGCCGATGTCCCGGGGTGCGAGGAACGCGGCCGAGGCGCCCGGCGGCACGACCTCGTCGGTGCGGGCGGCGAGGACCGCGGCGAGCAGGCCGTCCGCGGTGCCGACCTGGCACTCGTGCCCGGTGCGCTCGGCCACCACGGACACCAGCCGTTCGGCCAGCGTCTCCTCCGAGCCGTGGAACCGCGCCGCGCCGCCCGCGGGGAGCAGCAGCAGCCCGGGCCGGGCCACCTCGATGCCCGCGACCACCGTCTCGGTCGCCGCGGCCACCGGCTCGAACAGCCGGGCGTCCCGGTCGTCGTCGGCGGGCAGCAGCACGACCTCCGGGCACGCGCCCTGCGCCTGCCGCCGGCGCATCCCGCGGCGTACGCCCTGGGCCCGGGCGAGCGCGGACACGGCGGTCAGCCGCGCGCCGGACTGCACGGCGGCGGGCAGGTGCGGCGGCACGTCGGCGGACCGCACCGCGGCGACGACCGGCCAGTCCGGCACCCAGAGCACGGTGGTGCGCGTGCTCATCCGACCAGCCTCAGGCCGGACGGGTGCCGGGGCGGGACCTCGGTGACGTCCTCGACGCCGGCCGGGGCCGTGGACGCCGTGACCGGGGCCGGCGTCGTGGGCAGACCGTACGGGTCGGTGCCGACCTCGAGCGGCAGCACCACGCGCAGGTCCTGCGCCCGGCCGGCGCTGCCACGCCCGGTCCGGGTGACGTGCAGCTCGTGCGCGCGCAGCCGGCCGTCACCGTCCCCGATGCCGGTCCACCGGCCGCCCTCGACGGTCAGCACGCACCCCGCACCGGGCCACGGCACGGTGGACAGCAGGACGGAGCCGCGGTCGCGCGCCCGGGCCATGAGCCGGCGACGATCAGCGTCCGCGAGGCGTGCCCCCGGCCCGACGACCACGACGTCGATGCCGTCGAGCAGCGCGGCCACCACGGTCGGCGTGTCGACGCCCGGCTGCGGGACCACGGCGAGCCGGGCCAGGGCGACACCGGTCTGCGCGGCGGCGAGCAGGCCGAGGCTGGGCTGGCCCACGACCGCCGCCCACGCCTCGCGCGCGGTGCAGGCGGCGGCGATCATCGCGAGCACCAGGGAGGTGGAACCGAGCACCGCGGTGGTGCTGCCGCGCCGGAGGCCGTCGGGCAGCAGCGGGGTCAGCGCGGGCGGGACCGCGAGCGGCGGACGGTCGGTGAGCAGCACGGGGCCGCGCGCCGTCCCGCGGTGACCCGCCGCCGGCGCAGTCCCGCGACCGGGCAGGTCCGGGACGGCGACCGGGCGTCCCTCGGGCACCGCGACCGGGCGTCCCTCGGGCACCGCGGACGTGACGGGCACGGCGGAGGTCGGGACGTCCGCGAGCGCGAGCGCACCCTGGACGAGGCGGGTGCCCGTCCCCGCGGACGACCGGGAGGCCGGCGCGCGGGCGTCGGACGGTGCCCCGTCCGGTGCACCGGGTGGGGCGCCGGATGGGGCACCGTCCGGGGCGCCGTCCCGCTCCCGGCGGCCGGGTCCGGCACCGGTGCCGACGCCGACACCGGCGCCGGCGCGCGGGGCACGCGGCGCGCCGTCGGCACCGGCACGAACGCCGTGGGCATCGCGTGCCGTGCTGCGGGCTCCGGTCCGCAGCTCGGCGTGCGCGAGGGCGGCCCGGGCCCGGGCGATCCGTTCCTCCTGGTTCACCGCCCCGCTCCTCCCTCGCCTGCCGCCGGCCGGCGGGCGCCGCCACCGGGATGTCCGGTGCGCACCTGCCGCCCGCCCTGTTCGAACACGTGTTCGATTGTGCCAGTAGACGCTGACACTCCGGCACTCGTCAATCCAGGACCGCCCCGCCTGGGGACGACGCCCCGGCGAGCCGCGGAGACACGCGGGAGACGTGCGGGAAAGCCGGACGATCCCCTGCGCCCGGGCCGCCCGGCGTGCAGGATGGGCCCCGTCCGACCGGTCCGGGAGCACCCCCACGCACCCTCGTCGGCCCCTCAGGAGGAGGACCATGACCATCTCGCTGACCCGCCCCGTCGCCCCCGAGCCGTACGCCCTGCTGCCGGCCGTCGCCGGCTTCGACCTCGCGAGCGCCGACGTGGTGCACGCGGAGCCGATGGCCGCCACGTTCGCGGCCGACGGCGAGAACCTCTCCCCGGCGCTCGAGTGGTCCGGCCACCCGGACGGCACCCGCTCGTTCGTCGTCTCCTGCTTCGACCCGGACGCCCCCACGCCGGCCGGGTACTGGCACTGGACCGTCGTGGACGTGCCGGTCGGCACGACCTCGCTCCCCCGCGGCGCCGGCGCGGTCGACGGCGGACTGCTGCCTGCAGGCGCCTTCCAGGTCCGCGGGGACGGCGGGACCCCGGGCTACGAGGGCGCCGCACCGCCGCCCGGCGACCGGCCGCACCGGTACTGGTTCGCGGTGCACGCCCTCGACGTCGAGCACCTCGACGTCCCGCACGACGCCACGCCGACGGCCGTGGCGTTCACCGCCCTGTTCCACACGCTCGCCCGGGCGACGCTCGCCCCGACGTACGCGCGCTGACCGTCTCGCCGGACCGCGAGGTCGAGGGGTTGCGACGGCACGCCGGGCGAGGCGCCTCGACCTCGCCGCGACTCCTCGACCTCACCGCGCAACCAGAGCTCAGAGCTCAACGGCGG
>DAMBCY010000112.1:9090-10809 GCA_032056255.1 Cellulomonas sp.
CGTCGCGGAAGCCCAGCGACTCGTACAGCGCCCGCCCCGGCGGGTCCGCCACGAGCGTGACGTACGCGCCCCGGGGTGCCCGCGCCCGGACCTCGTCGAGCAGCCGGGTGAGCACGCGGCGCCCGAGCCCGCGGCGCTGGTGCCCCGGGTCGACGGCCATGTCCGCCACGAGGAAGTACCAGCCGCCGTCGCCGACCACGCGTCCCATCGCCACGACGCGACCCTCGGCGGTCCGGACGTGGCACCACGTCCAGCTGCCGGTCAACGCACCGTCCGCCTGGTCGGGTCGCTTGGGGGTCAGCCCCGAGTCGCGCCGCAGCCGCAGGTAGTCCGCGCGCGGCGGGGCGGCGGGCACGAGCACGTAGGGGTCGGCCGCGAACGGGTCGGGCAGCGGGTGGGGCGCGGCGCCGTCACCGGGGACGACGTCGGGGACCGGCTCGGTGGGCACCGCCCCATCATGCCGTCACCGTCACGCCGAACGACCGACCGACCGCACCCGCGTCGAGCTCGTGCGCCCCGGTAGCCTGCGACCATGCCGCTGACGCTCGGAACCCTGACCTGGCTGCGCGCCGTCGACCACCCCGACCTGCTGGCCCCGTCCACCGCCGCCGCCGTGGCCGCCTGGGCCACGACCGACCCCGCGGTCCCGGACGCCGTGCTGGTCGCGGAGATCGACCCGGACCTCGCCGACACCGCCGCGATGACCGAGGCGTACGCGCTGCCGCTGTCCGCGTCGGCGAACTGCGTCCTGGTCGCGGGCCGGCGCGCCGGTGACGAGCGCGTCGCGGCGGCCGTGGTCCGCGCGACGACCCGCGCGGACGTGAACAACGCCGTGAAGCGGCTGCTCGACGTGCGCAAGGCGTCGTTCCTGCCGATGGACCGGGCGGTCGAGGACTCGGGGATGGAGTACGGCGGCATCACGCCGCTCGGCCTGCCGGACGGGTACCGGGTGCTGCTGGACGCGGGCGTCGCCGTCGAGGACGCGGACGCGGGTGGCACGGTCGTCATCGGGTCGGGGCTGCGCCGGTCGAAGATCGCCCTGCCCGGGGCGCTGCTGGCCCGCGCACCGGGCGTCGAGGTGGTCGACGGGCTCGGCCTGGCCTGACGTCCCCGGACCCGACCCCCGCAGCACCCAGGAGGCTCGCCATGTCGCACGTCGTCGTCGGCGCCGGTCCGGTCGGCTCGGAGCTCGCCCTGCTGCTCGCCGGGCGCGGGGACCAGGTCACCGTCGTGACCCGGTCGGGTCGCGGCCCGGAGCACCCGGGCATCCGCCGGGTCGCCGCCGACGCCACCGACGCGGACGCGCTCACCGATCTCGCCCGGGGTGCGGCGACGGTCGTGAACTGCGCGAACCCCGGCACGTACCTGCAGTGGGAGGCGCAGTGGCCCCCGCTGGCGGCCGCGCTGCTCGCCGCGGCCGAGCGCTCCGGTGCCGTGCTGGTGACGCTGGGCAACCTCTACGGCTACGGGCCGGTCGACGTGCCGATGACGCCGGACCTGCCGCTGGCGGCGACCGGGCACAAGGGCCGGCTGCGCGCCGGGATGTGGCGGGACGCGCTGGCCGCGCACGAGGCGGGCCGGCTGCGCGCCGTGGAGGTCCGGGCGTCGGACTACATCGGCCCGACGGTGACGCGGGCGGGCGGGCTGCTGCGCCGGTACGCGGACGCCGCCCTCGCCGGCCGGCCCGTGTGGTCGATGTCCGACCCGGACGTCCCGCAC
>DAMBCY010000113.1:0-10800 GCA_032056255.1 Cellulomonas sp.
GGTGGCCAGCGGGGTGATCTCGAGCCCGAGGTCCGCGAAGACCAGGCAGGGGATGCCGTAGCAGGACGCGCTGACCTGGCCGTCCCAGTAGTCGACAGGCCCGACGACCGGAGCGATGTCGCGCTCCTCGAGTGCCGTCTTCACCTCGGCGACCCGCGCCTCGTAGGTGTCGAACCAGGCCTGCGCCTGCTCCTCGCGGCCCAGCTGCGCGGCGGTCTCGCGGAAGATGTCCCGCCAGTCGCTGCCGTCGAACCCGTTGAAGGAGAAGGTCGGGGCGATCTCGGGCAGCTTCGCGACCACGTCGGCGTCGTACCCGAGGCCGTTGAGGATGAAGTCGGGCTGCGCCGCGAGGATCGCCTCGTAGTTGTACTCGGGGAAGTTCGTGAACGTCTCGATGCCCGCGAGCTCCGCCTGCGGGAAGAAGGACGGGAACGTCTGGTAGCCCTCGTCGCGGACCGGCTGCGAGCCGGCCAGCGGGAACCCGAGGGTGATGAGGATGTCGACGTCGGTGGTGTACATGCCGAGCGCCGCCTGCGGCTCCGCGGGGATCTCGACCTCCCCCGTCATGTCCTCGACGGTCAGCGTGGTCGGCGCGGCGTCGGTCTCGTCCGCCCCGGCGCCGGAGCCGCCCGAGGAGCAGGCGGTCAGCAGCAGGGCGGAGGCCAGGGTCAGCGCGACGGAGGCGCGGGTGGCGCGGGTGCTCATGTGCTCGGGGTTCCTCGGGGCTCGGCGGTGCTCGGCGGAGTCGCGGGGAACGGACCTCGACGAGCATGGTCGGTAAGGCTTGCCTAGCCTAAGAGGCCCTGGGTGGTCCTCCCAGGGCCGGTTCCCGCGCTCGTCGGCCACGCTGTGTCGCGTGTCGGACAGCAGGCCGGTCACCGGTGCCCGACCCCGGCTCACGCCGCGTGCTCGCCGGCGTACCACCCGGGCGTGTGCCCCATCACGCGCGTGAACGCCTGGACGAACGCGCTCGCGCTCGCGTACCCGACCCGGCGCCCCACCGTGCCGACGGGCAGCCCCTGCGCGAGCAGCCCGAGCGCGACCCGGACCCGCGCGTGCAGCCGCCACTGGTCGAAGGTCATCCCCGTCTCCGCGGCGAACCGGCGGGAGAAGTGCCGCACGCTCATCGCCAGGTCGTCCGCCCAGGCCTGCACCGACCGGCCGTCGTCCGGATGCCGCAGCAGCGTCCGGGCGACCGTGAGCAGCCGCTCGTCGGCCGGCATCGGCAGCACCATCGGGGCGACCTCGACCGGCCGCAGCAGCGCCAGCACGACGTCCTCGCACCGCGCCCGCACGTCGTCCGCCAGGTCCTGCTCCGCGAGCAGGCGGAACAGCTCGGCCACCGCGGGGAGCACCGTGACGGCGGTCGTGCGGCCGCCGAGCGCGCCGGGTGTCTCCCACAGGTACGAGCAGAAGAACCCCGTGCCGCCGGAGGACTCCACCGCGTGCGACGTGCCGGCGGGGATCCACAGCCCGGCCGTCGCCGGCACCGCGAACCAGCCGTCGTCGGTCTGCACGGTCAGCAGGCCCCGCGCGCCCCAGAGCAGCTCGTGGTGGTCGTGGTGGTGCCGCGCCCACCGGCCGGGCGCGGCGGGCGGGAAGTGGTTCGTGGCGACGCGGTACTCCATCCCGCCTCCCTCTCGTCCGCCGGGCAGCCGTGTCCCGAACGCGACACGGCTCGTCAGGCTACCGCGCTGCTGCCAGCATAGGTAAGGGTTACCTTGCCTCGGTGACCCCTCCCGACCCGGCCGCCCCGGCACCTGCCGACCTCCGCCCGCCGACCCCCGCCCGGCTGCTGCTCGGCGTCCTCACCACCCGCGGGCGGCGGCGGCACGTCGTGCTCGGGACCCTCGGCCTGATGGGTCACCAGGTCGCCGAGATGCTCGTGCCGGTCGTCATCGGCGTCACCATCGACCGCGCGGTGCTCCCGGGGGACGTCCGCGCGCTCGGGCTCTGGCTCGGGGTGCTGGTCGTGCTGTTCGTCGCGCTGACCCTCAGCTGGCGCCTCGGGCTCACCGGCACCACCCGCGCCTACCTCGGCGCCGAGCACGACCTGCGGCAGCGCGTCGTCGCCCGCGTGCTGGACGAGCACGGCGGCCCCGCCCGCACCCCCGGCGCGACCCTCTCGCTCGCCACCTCCGACGCCACCCGCGTGGCGGGGACCGCCTGGCTGCTCGCGGGCCAGCTGGCCGCGGTCGCCGCCATCGGCACCGCGGCGGTCGCCCTCGTCGCGGTGTCCCCGCCGCTCGCCCTCGCGCTCGGCGTCGGCGTGCCGCTCGCCGTCTGGCTGATGCACCGCCTGGCCGCGCCGCTCCAGCAGCGCAGCGAGCGGGAGCAGAACCGGGCCGCCGACACCGCCGGGCTCGCCGCGGACCTGGTCGCCGGGCTGCGCGTCCTGCACGGCCTGGGCGCCTCGGGCACCGCCGCCCGCCGGTACCGGCGCACCAGCCAGGACCTGCTCGGCGCCCGCGTCGGCGCCGCCCGCGCGACCGCCTGGTACTCCGCGGGCAGCGAGCTCGCCTCCGGGGTGCTCGTCGCCGTCGTGGCGGCGGCCGCCGGGGGGCTCGCGCTGCGCGGCACGCTCACCGTGGGCCAGCTCGTCACCGTGGTCGGCGTCGTGCAGACGGTGCAGACCCCGATCACCGAGACCGGGTACCTCGTGGTGAGCCTGGCGCAGCGCCGGGCCAGCGCCGCGCGCCTCTGCGAGGCGCTGGGCTCCCCCGCCGCACTGGCGCCCGCCGTCGCCGCGGCACCGGCCGCCCCCGGACGGCTGACGCTGCGCGTCGGGGACGCGGACGTCGTCGTCGCCCGCGGGGAGGTCGTCGGGGTGCACGCCGACGTCCCGGGCGCCGCGGAGCTGGTCGACGTGCTCGGCGCCCGGGTGCCCGCCCCGCGCGGCGCGGTGCTGGTCGACGAGGTCCCCGCCGCGGACCTGGGCCCGCGGCTGCGGGACGTCGTGCACGCGCCGCCGCGGGACGCGCACCTGTTCGCGGGACCGCTGTCGGCGGTGGTCGGGGGCGGCGCACCGCTGGACCCGGCGCTGCTCGGCGCCGCCGTGCTGGACGACGTGCTGGACCTGCTGCCGGACGGGGCGGCGTCGCCCGTGCGCGCCGGCGGCACCGACCTGTCCGGCGGGCAGCGCGACCGGGTCCGGATCGCCCGCGCCCTGCACCGGCCCGAGCCGTTCCTCGTGCTGCACGAGCCCGCGACGGCCGTCGACTCCGTGACCGAGGTCGCGCTCGCCGCCGGGCTGCGCGCCCGGCCGGACAAGGGCGTGCTCGTCGTCACCGACAGCCCGGCCCTGCTCGCCGCGTGCGACCGGGTGGTGACGGCGTGACCGCTCCCGGGGACCGCGCGACCGCCCCCGTGGCGGTGCTGCTCCCGGTCGCCACCGGGGCGGAGACCCGGGCCGCCGTCCGCCGGCTGCTGCGCCCGCACCGGTGGCGCCTGGTCGGCACCGCCGTCGTGCTGCTCGCCGCGGCGACCGCCGCCCTCGCCGTCCCCGCCCTGCTCGGCGTCGTCGTCCAGGTCGCGACCGACGGGGGCGGCACCGCCGCGATCGGGTGGTGCGCGGCCGGGATCGTCGCCGCCTGCGCGGCCGCCGCGGCCCTGGGCGCCGTCGGCCGCTCCCTCATGGCGGGCGTGACCGAGCGGTCGCTCGCCGCGCTCCGGGAGGACGTCGTCGACCGCGCCCTGCACCTGCCCGCCGCGGCGGTCGAGGCCGCGGGCGAGGGCGACGTCGTGTCCCGGGTGTCCGGCGACGTCGAGGCGGTCGGCGAGGCCGCGACCGGCGTCCTGCCCGCCGTGACCGCCGCCGGGTTCGCGGTGGTCGTGACGGTCGCCGGGCTCGGGGCCCTGGACTGGCGGTTCGCCGTCGGGGCGCTCGCCGCGGTGCCCCTGCAGGTCTGGTCGCTGCGCCGGTTCCGCCGCCGCACGCCGGCGGTCTACGCCGCGGCCCGCACCGCCGAGGGCGCCCGCGCCGAGGCGCTGCTGCAGACCGTGCACGGCGGTCCCACCGCGCTCGCGCTGCGCGAGGCCGACACCCGTCTGGCCGCCGTCGCCGACACCTCCCGGGTCGCGATCGCCACCGAGCTGCGCGGCGTCGGGCACGTCGGCCGGTTCGCCAACGGGCTGAACCTCGCCGAGGCCTGCGGGCTCGCCGGGGTGCTCGTCGCCGGGTACCTGCTCGTCACGACCGGCACGGTCGGCATCGGGGCCGCGACCGCCGCCGCGCTGTTCTTCCACCGGCTGTTCGGGCCGATGGGCGTGCTGCTGTTCCAGGTGGACGAGCTCGCGCGCGCCGGGGCCGGGCTCGCGCGCCTGGTCGGCGTCGCCCAGGCCCCCGCCGCCGCACCGTCCGCCGACCGGTCGCGCACCGCCCTGCCGGTCGGGGTCGCCGGCGCGGGCTTCGCGTACCACCCCGGCCGGCCCGTGCTCGCGGACGTGACGCTGCTCCTCGCGCCCGGGTAGCGCGCCGCCCGGGTGGCGACGTCCGGGGCGGGCAAGTCCACCCTCTCGCGCCTGGTCACGGGCACCCTCGCGCCGTCCTCGGGCACCGTGACGGTCGGTGACCTGCCCGCGACCGCCGTGCACGACCGGCACCCCGGACGCGTCGTGCTCGTCGACCAGGACGTGCACGCGTTCGCCGGCCCGCTCGCCGACGACCTGCGCCTGGCCGACCCGGACGCCGACGACGCCCGGCTGGCCGCCGCCCTCGACGCCGTCGGCGCGACCTGGTGGGCGGACCTGCCCGGCGGGCTGGCCGGCGTCCTCGGTCCCGACGGCACCACGCTGCGCGCCGACCAGGCCCAGCAGCTCGCGCTCGCCCGGGTCCTGCTGGCCGACCCACCCGTCCTCGTGCTCGACGAGGCCACCGCCGACCTGCCCCGGTCGCAGCAGGCCGCCCTCGACACCGCGATGGACGCGCTGCTCACCGGACGCACCGCGGTCGTCGTGGCGCACCGGCTGGACCAGGCCGTCCGGGCGGACCGGGTCGTGGTGCTCGCCGCGGGACGGGTGGTGCAGGACGGGCCGCCCGCGGAGCTGGTCGTGGCGGAGGGCCCGTTCCGGGACCTCTGGACCGCGTGGACGGGCGCCCACTCGGTGGCACCGAGGCGCCGAGGGTGACCTCCGCAGGGCGGCGGTGGCCTCCAGGGAGCCCACCGTCGGCATCCGGAGGCCACCGCCGACCCCCGGGTGCCACCGAGGGACAGCCAGGCGGCCGGCGGTCAGATGAGCGCGCGGCGGTCGATCTGCTCGGCCGGGGCGGCCGCGTCGCGGGCGGCCGTCCACGGGATCGCGCGGCCCGCGGCCAGGGAGGCCGGCACGTCCAGCACGCGCTGGTTGCGCGAGCCCCGGAATGCCAGCGTGAGGTCGCGCTGCGCGAGCTCGAACCGGCCGTCCACCAGCACGTCCAGCTCCCGCAGCAGCTCGGCCTTGTCGTCCTGCCCGGCCGCCGCCTCGGCCAGCAGCTCCTCGAACGTGTAGCCGGTCCAGCACCAGACGTCCTTGCGGCGGCCGTGCTCGGCGCGCAGCCGGCGCACGACGCGCAGGCACACCCCCGTGTTGAGCATCGGCTCCCCGCCGAGCAGGGACAGGCCCTGGACGGCCTCGTGCGCGAGGTCGGCGGCGATCCGGTCCTCCAGCCCGGCGTCGAGCGGGGTCCCGTACCGGAACGACCAGGCGGCCTCGTTGAAGCAGCCGGCGCAGGCGAACGGGCAGCCCGACACGTACAGGCTGCACCGGACGCCCTCGCCGTCCACCATCACGAACGGCTTGTAGTCGGCGACGCGGTCCTGGCTGAGGCTCGCCGCGCGCCACTGACCGGGCCGCGGGTCGCGGGCCATCAGCCGATCGCCGGCCCGGGGACGCTCCCGTCGGGCATCGCGCCGGTCGAGCCCGGCAGGTGCTTCACCCGGGACGAGATCTCGACGTGCCGGCCGTGCACCATCGGGCGCTGCTGGGGGTTGCCCAGGTAGCCGCAGGTCCGCTTGACGACGTCGCAGGTGCGCGGGTCGGTGTTGCCGCAGCCCGGGCAGGCGAAGCCGCGCTCGGTCGGGGTGAAGTCGCCGGAGAAGTCGCACTCCAGGCAGTGGTCGATCGGCGTGTTCGTGCCGAGGTAGCCGACCCGGTCGTAGGCGTAGTCCCAGACCGCCTCCAGCGCCTTCGGGTTCTGCTGCAGCACGGGGTACTCGCAGTAGTGGATGAACCCGCCGGACGCGTACTGCGGGTAGTCCTTCTCGAAGTCGAGCTTCTCGAACGGCGTCGGCGCCTTGCGCACGTCGTAGTGGAACGAGTTCGTGTAGTAGTCCTTGTCGGTGATGTGCTCCACCGGGCCGAACTTCTTCCTGTCCAGGCGGCAGAACCGGTCGGTCAGCGACTCGGACGGCGTGGAGTAGACGCTGAACTGGTAGCCGTGCCGGGCGGTCCACTCCTTCGCGCGGGTGGACAGCGTGCGCAGGACGCGCAGCGTGAACTCCTTGGCCTCCGGGTCCGTCTCCCAGTCCCCGCCGTAGAACGCGGCCGCGGCCTCGTACAGCCCGATGTACCCGAGCGAGACGGTCGCGCGGCCGTCGCGGAACAGCGCGTCGACGTCGTCGTCCGGGGCCAGCCGCTGCCCGAACGCGCCGTGCACGTAGAGGATCGGCGCGTTGGCCGGCACGGCCTCCTTGCACCGCTCGACGCGGTACAGCATCGCGTCGTGCACGGTCTCCAGGCGCTGCTCCAGCAGCTTCCAGAACGCGTCCAGGTCGCCGCGGGTCTCCAGCGCGATCCGCGGGACGTTCAGCGTGACCACACCCAGGTTCATCCGGCCCTCGACGACGTCCTCGCCGTTCTCGTCGGACCAGCCCTGCAGGAACGAGCGGCAGCCCATCGGGACCTTGAACGAGCCGGTGATCTCGACGATCTTGTCGTAGCTGAGGACGTCCGGGTACATGCGCTTGGTGGCGCACTCGACGGCCAGCTGCTTGATGTCGTAGTTCGGGTCCTGCTCCTGGAGGTTGACCCCGCGGCGCAGCGTGAAGATGAGCTTCGGGAAGATCGCCGTCCGGCGCTCCTTGCCCAGCCCGAGGATGCGGATCTGCAGGATGGCGCGCTGGATCTCGCGCTCGAACCAGCCCTCGCCGAGGCCGAACCCGACCGAGGTGAACGGCGTCTGCCCGTTCGACGTGAACAGGGTGTTGATCTCGTACTCGAGCGACTGCATCGCGTCGTAGATGTCCTTGCGGGTCTTCTCCTCCGCGAACTCGCGGCGGCGCGACGCGTCCGCGATCCACCGCTCGGCGTCCGCGAGGTGCTTGGCGAAGTTCCGCTCGGCGTAGGGCGCCAGCAGCTCGTCGATCCGGTTGACCGAGCAGCCGCCGTACTGGCTGGACGACACGTTCGCGATGATCTGCGAGATCTGCGCGGTCGCGGTCTGGATGGAGCGCGGCGGGTCGACCTGCGCGTTCCCGATCCGGAAGCCCTCGGACAGCATCGTCCGGAAGTCGATCAGGCAGCAGTTCGTCATCGGGGCGTAGGGGTGGTAGTCGAGGTCGTGGTAGTGGATGTCGCCCTTGGCGTGCGCGTTCGCGACGTGCGGGGGGAGCATCCGCAGGCCGATCGCCTTGCCCACCGCGCCGGCCGTGAGGTCGCGCTGGGTGTTGAAGACGTCGGAGTCCTTGTTGGCGTTCTCGTTGACGACCGAGGAGTCCTTGCCGACGAGCTGCCCGACCGAGTGGTTGACGTCGAGCGCCTTGGACCGGGCCATGTCCCGCTGCACCCGGTAGTCGATGTAGACCCGGGCGACGTCGTACTGGTGCGACTCCAGCAGGGTGTGCTCGACGACGTTCTGGATCTCGTAGATCTTCACCTCGGCGCCGAACCGCGCGGCGAGCTCCCCGACGACCTGCTCGACGACGTCGGTGAGCATCAGCTCGTGCAGCGCGGTCAGCTCGCCGTGCACCCCGGCGAACGCCTTGGCGAGCGCGGCGCGGATGCGGGACTCGTCGAACGGGAGGGTGCGGCCGTCGCGCTTGCGGACGACGAGGCCGACCGCCGTGCCGGTACGCTGGGCGGCGGTCTCCGACGACTCGCCCGACGCCTCCCCGGCCGCCCCCGTGCGCTCCGCCCCGTCCAGCTCGATCGTCGTCATCGCCACCCTCTCCTCGTCCCGTCACCCGCTCCGCCGCACTACATCTTGTGCGAACCACAGCGATGAAACACTAGATCTTGGGGTTGCGGACGATTAGGTCCTACGTCCCAGGACGCGGCCCCGTGCCTGGTCGCGAGAGGGCGGGACCACGCGCTCGCGCGGCGTGTCGCCGCCCGGGGCGGTCGTGGTGCCCGGCTGCTCGCGGCGACGTGGTCACCGGCCGGGGACGGAGCCGGCCCGGGCCCGGATCCTGCTCACCGCGGCACGAGCGCTACCGTGCCCCATGGCCCTCAGCGTCCTCGTCATCGGCGGCACCGGCGTCATCAGCTCGGCCGTCACCCGCCTCGCCGTCGAGCGCGGTCTCGACGTCACCGTCCTGAACCGCGGCTCCGCCTCGTCGCGCACCGGCGCGCACCCGCTCCCGGACGGCGTCGAGCCCGTGCGCGCCGACGTCCGCGACCCGGCGTCGGTGCGCGCCGCGCTCGGCGACCGGGAGTTCGACTCCGTCGTCGACTGGGTCGCGTTCACCCCCGAGCACGTGCGCACCGACATCGGGCTGTTCGCCGGCCGGACCGGCCAGTACGTGTTCATCAGCTCCGCGTCGGCCTACCAGACGCCGCCCGAGCGGCTGCCCGTCACGGAGTCGACGCCGCTGCGCAACCCGTTCTGGCAGTACTCCCGGGACAAGATCGCCGGCGAGGACCTGCTGGTGCGCGCCTACCGGGACACGGGCTTCCCGGCGACGGTCGTGCGGCCCTCGCACACCTACGACCGCACGACGGTGCCGCTCGACGGCGGCTGGACGGCGGTCGAGCGGATGCGGCAGGGCAGGGAGGTCGTGGTGCACGGGGACGGGACGTCGCTGTGGACGCTGACGCACCACGAGGACTTCGCCCGCGGGTTCGTCCCGCTGCTCGGCGACCCGCGCACGCTCGGCGAGGCGTTCCACGTCACCGGGGACGACGCGCCGACGTGGAACCAGATCGTGCGGGCGCTGGGTGCCGCCGCCGGGGTGGAGCCGCGGATCGTGCACGTGCCGTCCGACGCCATCGCCGCCGCCGACCCGGACTGGGGCGCGGGGCTGCTGGGCGACAAGGCGCACTCGATGGTGTTCGACACGACCAAGCTGCGCCGGCTGGTGCCCGGGTTCGCCACGACCGTCCGGTTCGAGCAGGGCGCCCGGGAGATCGTGGCGTGGCACGACGCGGACCCGGCGCGGCGGCGGGTGGACGCGCGCCTGGACGCGCTGATGGACGACCTGGTGGCGCGGTTCCGCGTGGGGTGACGGGGACCAGGCCCCGGGGCAGGAACGGAACCGGTTCAAGTCGGCCCTGATCTGCGGCTACACTGCTCGGGTCGACGAGGCCTGGGGGCAGACGTGAGCACGATCCGCGATGTCGCGAAGCACGCCGAGGTCGGCGTCGGCACGGTCTCCCGCTACCTGAACGGGACGCCGGTCAAGCCGGCGACCGCGCAGCGGATCGACGCGGCGATCGACGCGCTCGCGTTCGTCGCGAACCGGGCCGCCCGGGGTCTGGCGCGGGGCCGGGTGCCCACCATCGCGGTGCTGCTCCCGTTCGTCACGTCGCCCTCCGCCCTCGAGCGCGTCCGCGGCATCATCGAGCACGCACGGCCCACCGGCCTGCCGGTCAGCATCTTCGACGTCGAGTCGCGGCGCCACGTGGACGACCACGTGGGGTCGATGTGCCACGACCTGCGCCCCGAGGCGCTGCTCGTCGTGTCGCTGCACCTGGGCGAGGAGAACCTGCGCGCGCTGGGCGAGGCCCGGATCCAGCCGGTGTTCCTCGACGTCGAGCAGCCCGGGCACCCGTCGGTGGTGGTGGACGACGTCGAGGGCGGGCGCATCGCGACCCGGCACCTGCTCGACCTCGGGCACGAGCGGATCGCGTTCGTCGGCGACCTCGAGGGCTCGCGCCTCGCGTTCACCTCCAGCGCGCTGCGCCGGCAGGGCTACTCCGAGACGCTGCGGACCTCCGGGCGGGCGACCGCGGACCGGTACGTCGCGCTGTCCCGGCACGGCGCCGACGAGGCCGCGCGGGACACCCGGGCCCTGATGGCCCTCGACGAGCCGCCCACCGCGGTCTTCGCCGCCTCGGACACCCAGGCGCTCGGGGTGCTGCGCGCCGCGCGGGAGCTCGGGCTGCGCGTGCCGGAGGACCTGTCGGTGGTCGGGTTCGACGACATCGAGTCCGCGCACTGGTCCGGCCTCACGACCGTCCGCCAGCCGCTGCGCGAGATGAGCGGACTGGCGATCGGGCTCGTCGTCGCCCAGATGCGCGGCGACGCGCCGGACCCCGTGCGGCGGACCGGGCGGCTGGAGCTCGTGACGCGCGGCACCACGGCGCCGCCGCGCCGCTGACCACGGCGCCCGGCCCGCGGGGGGCCGGCCGGACGGCGGGGCTCAGGCGGCGTTGACCTCCGCGACGAGCTCCGCGACCTTCTCGTGCCCGAACGGCATCGCCGGGAACAGCTCGACGAGCTTGACGAGCGGCAGCCCGTCGATCTGCCGCAGCATCCCCTCGGGCGTGATCGTCGAGGTCTCGCCCAGCAGCAGCACGGCGAGCCCCACGCCCCCGCCCTCGACCGCGCGGTCGAGCGCCGGCCCGCCGACGGGGTGCGCCATGAGCTCGGCGAGCGTCGTCCAC
>DAMBCY010000114.1:0-9830 GCA_032056255.1 Cellulomonas sp.
CAGCTCGACCTGGAGGAGCGCACGTCGCTGCGCCGGGTCGCGGGCCTGTCCACCGAGCTCCAGGACGTCACCGAGGTCGAGTACCGGCAGCTGCGCCTGGAGCGCGTCGTGCTCGTCGGCCTGTGGGGCCAGGCCGGCACCACCCAGCTGTCGGCGGAGATCTCGCTGCGCGAGCTGGCCGCGCTGGCCGAGACGGCGGGCTCGGAGGTGCTCGACGGCCTGCTGCAGCGTCGGCAGAACCCCGACCCCGGCACCTACCTCGGCTCCGGCAAGGCGGCCGAGCTCGCGGGCCTGGTCGCGGCGGTCGGCGCGGACACCGTCGTCGTCGACGGCGAGCTCGCCCCGTCCCAGCGGCGCGCGCTGGAGGACGTGGTGCGGGTCAAGGTGGTCGACCGGACCGCGCTGATCCTCGACATCTTCGCCCAGCACGCGAAGTCGCGGGAGGGCAAGGCGCAGGTCGAGCTGGCGCAGCTCGAGTACCTGCTCCCGCGTCTGCGCGGCTGGGGCGAGTCGATGTCCCGGCAGGCCGGCGGCCAGGTCGGCGGCGCCGGTGCGGGCATGGGCTCGCGCGGACCCGGTGAGACGAAGATCGAGCTGGACCGGCGGCGGATCCGCGACCGGATGGCCAAGCTGCGGCGCGAGATCGCCGCGATGGAGCCGGCCCGCGCGACCAAGCGGGCGTCCCGGAGGAAGAACGCCATCCCGTCGGTCGCGATCGCCGGCTACACCAACGCGGGCAAGTCCTCGCTGCTCAACCGGCTGACCGACGCCGGCGTCCTGGTGGAGAACGCCCTGTTCGCGACCCTGGACCCGACGGTCCGGCGCGCGCAGGCCGCGGACGGCCGGGTGTACACGCTGGCGGACACGGTCGGGTTCGTCCGGAACCTGCCGCACCAGCTGGTCGAGGCGTTCCGGTCGACGCTCGAGGAGGTCGCTGACGCCGACCTGGTGCTGCACGTCGTGGACGCCTCGCACCCCGACCCCGAGGGGCAGATCGCGGCCGTCCGGCACGTGTTCGCCGACATCCCGGGCGCGATGGACGTGCCGGAGATCATCGTCCTCAACAAGGCCGACCTCGCGGAGCCGGAGGCGGTCGCCCGGCTGCGGTCGCGCGAGCACGGCGCGGTGGTCGTCTCGGCGCACACCGGCGAGGGCGTCGAGCACCTGCAGGCCGTGATCGCCGACCAGCTGCCGCGCCCCGGCGTGACCGTCGACCTGGTGATCCCGTACGACCGCGGCGACCTGGTGCACCGGGTGCACGAGACCGGCGAGATCGACGCCGAGGAGCACACCGAGCGGGGCACCGCGCTGCGCGGGCGGGTCGACGCCGGGCTGGCCTCGGAGCTCACGGCCGCGGCCGTCGAGGTCCGCCGGGGCTGACCGCGCCGACTACCCTTGACGGGTGCCTGATCCCACGGACGTCGACCACCTGCTCGACGTCGCGGTGGCGGCGCTCGGCGGGTCGCCGCGCGAGGGGCAGCGGACGATGGCCCGCGAGGTGGCCGAGGCCGTCGAGAAGGGCGCGCACCTCATGGTGCAGGCCGGGACCGGCACCGGGAAGTCGCTCGGCTACCTCGTCCCGTCGGTCCGGCACGCGGTGCTGCACGAGGAGCGGGTGGTCGTGTCGACGGCGACGCTCGCGCTGCAGCGCCAGGTGATGACGCGCGACCTGCCGCTGGTCGCCGACGCGCTCGCCCCGGAGCTGCCGCGCGCGCCGCGGGTGGCCCTGCTCAAGGGCTGGCACAACTACGTCTGCGTGCACAAGACCGCGGGCGGCTACCCGCCGGACGAGCAGGGGATGCTGTTCGACCTCGGCGGCGCCGTCGCCTCCGGGGCGGCGGACCACCCGTCGACCACCGATCCCGCGGACGGGACCGGGACCGGCCCGGCCGAGAAGGAGTCGCTCGGCGCGCAGGTGATCCGGCTCCGGGAGTGGGCGGCGGACACGGAGTCCGGCGACCGGGACGACCTCGTGCCGGGCGTGACCGACCGGGCGTGGCGGCAGGTCTCCGTCACCTCGCTGGAGTGCCTGGGCCAGAGGTGCCCGATGCTCGACGAGTGCTTCCCCGAGCGCGCCCGCGCCGCCGCACGCTCGGCGGACGTGGTCGTGACCAACCACGCCATGCTCGGCATCGCCGCGTCCGGCTCGCCGAACGTGCTGCCCGAGCACCAGGTACTCGTCGTGGACGAGGCGCACGAGCTCGCCGACCGCGTCACGGCCCAGTCCACGGCCGAGCTGTCGGTCGGCAGCGTGGAGCACGCCGGCCGGATGGCCCGGCGGCACGGCGGCATCGCGACGTCCGACCTCGACGGCGCCGCGGCGGCGCTCGGCGCCGCGCTGATCCACCTGCCCGAGGGCCGGTTCACCCACGGGCTGCCGGAGGGGACGCGCGCCGCGGTCGCCATGGTCCGGGATGCCGCACGGTCGCTGCTCAGCGCCCTGCGCCCCGAGAAGCCCGCGTCCGGGGAGACCGCGCCGGCGGACCCGGGCCTGAAGATCGCGTCCTCGGCGGTGCTCGCGCTGTTCGAGGTGGCCGAGCGGATGGCCGCCGACCCCGACGACCAGCGGTACACGGTGCTGTGGTGCTCGCGGGCCGAGCGGGACGGCGCCACCCGGATCTACGCCGCGCCGCTGGCCGTGAACGGCCTGATCCGCACCCACCTGCTGTCCGGTCGCGCGTCCGTGCTGACCTCGGCGACGCTCAGCCTGGGCGGGGAGTTCCGGGCGATGGCGCGGGCGATCGGGCTGGAGGGCGCGGGCGAGGCGGCGGCGGCGACCGCCACGGCGGCGACGGCCGCGGTCGCGGCCCCGGCGGGCAGCGAGAGCACCGGTGCGCTCGACGTCCCGACCACCCCGACCACGTCGGGGTCGACCACGCTGCCGTGGCACGGCGTGGACGTCGGCAGCCCGTTCGACTACCCGCGCCAGGGCATCCTGTACATCGCCCGGCGCCTGCCGCCGCCGGGCCGCGAACCCGCCACCGACGCCCAGCTCGACGAGATCGAGGCGCTCGTCACCGCGGCCGGCGGGCGCACCCTCGGGCTGTTCTCCTCCCGGCGCGCGGCCGTCGCGGTGGCCGAGGCCATGCGCGAGCGGCTCGACGTGCCCGTGCTCGTGCAGGGCGAGGACCAGCTCCCGACGCTGGTCAGGGCCTTCGCCGAGGACGAGGCGACGTGCCTGTTCGGCACCCTCTCGCTCTGGCAGGGCGTCGACGTGCCGGGGCGTGCCAACCAGCTCGTGCTCATCGACCGCATCCCGTTCCCGCGCCCGGACGACCCGGTGAAGTCCGCGCGGTCCGAGGCGGTGGCCGCGTCCGGCGGCAACGGGTTCATGTCCGTGGCCGCGACGCACGCCGCGCTGCTGCTCGCGCAGGGCGCCGGACGGCTCATCCGGTCGCTCGACGACCGCGGGGTGGTCGCGGTGCTCGACCCGCGGCTGTCGACCGCCCGCTACGGCGAGTTCCTGGCCCGGTCGCTGCCCCCGTTCTGGCGGACCACCGACCGGGAGGTCGCGCTGGGTGCGCTGCGCCGGCTGGCCGTGCCCCCCGGACCCGTCGCGTCCGAGGAGCCGTCCGCGGCCTCGGCGTGACCGGGACGACGTCCGCCGCCGCCGTGTCCGGCACGCCGGCCCGCGCCCCGGGCGACTAGCCTCGTGCGCAGCGCGCCGACCGGCGGCGACGCACGAGGAGGGCACCCGTGAGCGAGCAGACCAACGACGTCGAGAGCGACGAGCTCGGCCTGGCCGGCACGACGGGGACGCCCCGGCGCACCACCAAGCTGTCCGTGGTCGGCGCGGGCGCCGTCGGCGCGACGATGGCCTACGCGTCGCTGATGCGCGGTGCGGCCCGCAGCGTCGTGCTCTACGACATCAACACGGCGAAGGTCGAGGCCGAGGCGCTCGACCTCGGGCACGGCATCCAGTTCATGCCCATGGCCGAGGTCATCGGCTCGGACGACATCGCCGCGTGCGCCGACTCGGACGTGATCATGGTGACGGCCGGGGCGAAGCAGAAGCCCGGCCAGACCCGGATCGACCTGGCCGAGGCGACGATCTCGCTGGTGAAGAAGATCCTGCCGCCGCTGGTCGAGGTCGCGCCGAACGCGGTCTACGTCATGGTGACCAACCCGGTCGACATCGTCACCTACGCCGCGCTCAAGGTCTCGGGCCTGCCGCCCACCCAGCTGTTCGGCTCCGGCACCGTCCTGGACTCCTCCCGGCTGCGGTACCTCATCGCGCAGTACACCGGCGTCGCGGTGCAGAACGTGCACGCGTACATCGCCGGGGAGCACGGCGACACCGAGCTGCCGCTGTGGTCGTCCGCGACCATCGGCGGCGTGCCGGTGCTGGACTGGAACGCCATCGAGGGCCACGTGCCGCTGACCCGCGAGGTGCGCGACTCGATCGCCCGCGAGGTCGTCGAGTCGGCCTACCGGATCATCGCCGGCAAGGGCGCCACGAACTACGCGGTCGCGCTCGCGGGCTCGCGCATCATCGAGGCGATCATGAAGGACGAGCGGCGCATCCTGCCGGTCTCGTCGCTGCTGGACGGCTACCACGGCATCTCCGACGTGTGCCTGTCCGTCCCGACGGTCGTCGGCCGGTCCGGCGTCGGGGAGCGGCTCGAGGTGCCGCTGTCGACGGACGAGCTGTCCGACCTGCGCCGCTCGGCCGAGTCGCTGCGGGCGGTGGCACGCCGGTTCGGCCTCTGATCCCGGCCGCGCGGGTGCCCGGCGCCCCGGCGCGACCGCGCCCCCGGACGCCGGGGGTCAGCCGGCCGGGGTGACCAGCGGGTGCCGCACCCGGCCCGCTCCCGTGCGCAGGGCGCGCAGCGAGGCCGCGACGGCGGGCACCCGCGCGGTCCCGGGATCGGTCACCGCCTCGACCACGCGCGCGGCCCGGGGGTGGGCCGGGTGCACCGTCACGTCGGGGTGCGGGAGCGCCGCGAGCGCGAGGCCCGGCAGCGTCGCCACGCCGAGACCCGCGCGGACCAGGCCGAGGACGGCGAGGGAGTCGTCGGTCGCGAAGTCGACGCGCGGGGCGAACCCGGCGCGCGCGCACGTGCCGACCAGCTGCGCGCGGCACTGCGGGCAGCCGGCGATCCACGACCGGTGCGCGAGCTCCGCCAGGTCGACGGGCGAGCCCGGCTCACGGCGGTCGGACGCGGGCAGGACGACGGCGACGTCGTCGCGCAGCAGCGGCACGCGCAGCAGGCGGTCGTCCCCCGGCGGCACCCCGTCGTCCCGGAAGGTGACCGCGACGTCCACCCGCCCCGCGGCGAGCTCGGCGAGCGCCTCCGGCGGCTCGGCCTCCTCGAACGTCGTCGTCAGCCCCGGGTGCGCGTCCCGGAGCGCCGCCAGCGCGCCGGGCAGGAGCGTGGCGGCGGCCGAGGGGAACGCCGCGACCCGTACCCGGCCGGCGCGCAGGCTCGCGACGGCGGCGACCTCCTCGAGCGTGGCGTCCAGGGCGGACTGCACGGCGGCGGCGTTGCGCGCCAGCACCAGACCCGCCTCGGTCAGCCGGACGCCCCGCCCGGCGCGGACGACCACCGGGGTGCCGACCACCCGCTCGACCACCCGCAGCTGCTGGCTGGCGGCCGGCTGCGTCAGGCCGAGCTCGCGCGCGGCGCCCGTGACGCTGCCGGTCTCGTGGACCGCGCGGACCAGGCGGAGGGCGGCGGCGTCGAGCGACCGGGACGTCATCCATCGAGCATAAGTGAGATGCATGGATCAGCGGGGAACTGACCGTTGCTCGCATGCCGCGAGTGCGGCACGGTCGGAGCATGCGCTCCCTCGCCGACCTCCGCGCCGACTTCGACCCCGCCCCCGGGCACCTGGACGCCGCCACCGCCGGGGTCGCCCCGCGGCGCACCGTGGCCGCCCTGCGCGCCGACCTCGACCGCTGGGTTGCCGGGCAGCCGGACCTGCCCGGGTACGACGAGGCCGTGGCGGTCGCGCGCGACCGGTTCGCGGCGCTGGTGGGGGTCGGACGACAGCAGGTCGCGATCGGCTCCCAGGTGTCCGTGATGGCTGCCGTCGTCGCCGCGGCGCTGCCCGACGGCGCCCGGGTGCTCTGCGTCGAGGGCGACTTCACGTCGATGGTGTTCCCGTTCCTCGCCCAGGGGGACCGGCTGCGGGTCGAGCACGTCCCCGCCGGCCGGCTCGCGTCGGCCGTCGTGCCCGGTATCGACCTCGTCGCGTGGTCGCTCGTGCAGTCCGCGACCGGGGCCGTGCTCGACGACGAGGCGGTGGTCGCGGCCGCGTGCGCCTCCGGGGTGCGGACCTTCTGCGACCTCACCCAGGCCGCGGGGTGGCTGCCCGTGGACGCGTCCCGCTACGACGTCACCGCCACCGCGGCCTACAAGTGGCTGTGCTGCCCGCGGGGGACCGGGTTCCTCACGCTCGGCGACGGTGCCGGCGACTGGCTGCGTCCGGTCCAGGCCGGTTGGTACGCGGGCCACGACCCGTGGGCGTCCTGCTACGGGCCGCAGATGCGGCTCGCGACGGACGCGCGGCGGTTCGACGTCTCGCCCGCGTGGCAGGCGTGGCTCGGCGCGGCCGAGTCGCTGGACGCGTTCGCCGCGACGGACCCGCGCGCGGTGCGGGACCACGCCGTCGGGCTCGCGGACGCCGTCCGCGCCGGACTCGGCCTGGCGCCGGGCGGGAGCGCGATCGTCACGCTGCCGGACCCCGACGGTGCGCTGCGGTGCGCGCTGGAGCGCGCGGGGTGCCGTGCCGCCGGCCGTGCCGGGCGCGTGCGGCTCGCCTTCCACGTGTGGAACGACGAGGAGGACGTGGCGCGGGCGCTCGGCGCGCTGACGGGCACGCCCGTGCGCCGCTGAGCGCCGCGACGTGCCGGCGCCGGTGCCGGCACGGCCCCGGGGTCAGAGCGCGGCCCCGGGGTCAGAGCGCGGCCCCGGGGTCAGAGCGCGCGCAGCACCGACACCACGCGACCCAGCACCTGCGCGTGGTCGCCGTCGATGGGGGAGTACGCCGGGTTCTGCGGCAGCAGCCAGACGTGGCCGTCGGTGCGCTTGAGCGTCTTGACGGTGGCCTCGCCGTCGAGCATCGCCGCGACGATCTCCCCGTTCTCCGCCACCGGCTGGCGGCGGACCACCACCCAGTCGCCGTCGCAGATCGCGGCGTCGACCATCGAGTCGCCGACCACCTTGAGCAGGAACAGCTCGCCGGAGCCGACCAGCTGGCGCGGCAGCGGGAACACGTCCTCGACCAGCTGCTCGGCGAGGATCGGACCGCCGGCCGCGATCCGCCCGACGACGGGCACGTAGGCGGCCTCGGGCGCCCCCTCGCGCGCCGCGCTGTCGGCGTCCCCGATCCCCGCGACCCCGGGGCCCGGGACGCCGGGCAGCGGGGCGACGCCGCGCGAGTCGTCCGGCTGGACGACCTCGATCGCGCGCGGGCGGTTCGGGTCGCGGCGCAGGTAGCCCTTGCGCTCGAGCGCGGTCAGCTGGTGCTTGACGCTGGACGGGCTGGTGAGGCCGACCGCGTCGCCGATCTCGCGCATGCTCGGCGGGTAGCCGCGCGACTCGACGGAGGCGCGCACGGTCTCGAGCACGAGCCGCTGCCGGGGGGTGAGGCCGTCGCCGTCCGCCTGGAGCTCGACGACGGACACGCCGCCCTCGCCGGTGGTCGTCGCGCCGTCCGGTCCCTCGCTGGCCATGTCCGCTCCCGTCTCCGTCGAACCCGGTCGGCCGCTGCCGACCGCACGACGCCGGTGCCCGCCGCACCCGTCCGCCGAGCCGGGCGCGCACCCGTGCTGGTCAGAGGCCGTCCGCCGCCGCCGTCGGGTCTCCCCGGGACGGTCGGCGGGCGGGCGTGTCAGACCCTCGTGGTGCGCTGTACCCGACGTCCTGAGCGTAGGGCGCCGGAGCGGGTGGATCAAACACCTGTTCGATCGTGTCTCGACATCCCGGGCGCGGTGTGGTTCAGTTCGTACAGACGTTCGAACGAACAGGTGTTCGAAGGGCCGCCTGGCGGCCCAGGAGGGAAGTGGTGGAGATGAGCGCCATCGCAGTGCACCCGCGGATCGTCCCGACGGCCGGGGGGCGGTCCGCCCCGGCGCGTCGCTCTGCCCAGGTGCGCGAGGTCGGCCGCACGGCCGCGTCCGCGCGTCCGGGAGCGCGGACGCACGAGGGTGACCCGGAGCGCCGTGCCGCCGTGGCGGTGCCGGCCCGGCTGCACCTGACGCGTCGCGGCCGCCTCGTGCTGGTCCTGCTCGCGCTGCTCGTGGTCGTCGCCGGGGTGATGGGGGGCCGTGCGGTCGCCGACGGTCCGGTCCAGGCCCGCGAGGTGACGACCCACGCGGTGATGTCCGGGGAGACGCTGTGGCAGATCGCGGCCGGCGTCGCGGCGCCCGGGGAGGACGTGCGGGACGTGGTGCTCATGCTCCAGGAGCTCAACGACCTGCCGGACGCCTCGCTCCGGGCGGGCCAGGTCCTGCTGCTCCCGGCCGGCTGACCGCCGGCCGGACACCGCTGCCCGAGGGTGCTGGTCAGCGCGTCGCAACGCCGTCTCGATTAACGAAACCTCAGGCTTGCGTAAATGGATCGACGGCCTCTAGGGTGGTGCCACCTCGAACGGCTGGCTGGGGGGCTCGCCGCGAGGGACGTATCGCCGTCGTGGCCCTCGGGCCGCTCGGGGAGGCGTGCAGCAACCGTCCGGACGAGGCGAGTCGTCCGGACGAGACGGGACGGGGGCGTCCCCACGAGGGTGGCCGTGCACAGCGCGGCCACCCTCGTCGTCGTCCCGGGACGTCCACCCCCGTCGAGACGGCGGTCGTCGGTGGTCCCGATCGAGACGGCGGTCGTGGGTGGTCCCGCTCGCTGGGGGGTGTCGTCGGTGACCCGTCCGGGGTCGAGGCCGCTGTCCGGACGGGTCGCGTCCGGCCGGCGGATGCGCTGCGGTCGGCGGGCGGGCGAGCTCCGTCTTGCACCGCCCACCACCCGGGTCCTACCGTGTCCCGGTCGTCCGGGCGGACGTGCTGCCGACGACGGCGCGCGCCGCGCCCGCGTCCACGAACACCGGAGGAGGCGTCCATGCACTGCCCGTTCTGCCGTCACGCCGACTCGCGCGTCGTGGACTCCCGCACCTCCGACGACGGCTTGTCGATCCGCCGGCGCCGGCAGTGCCCGCAGTGCAACCGCCGGTTCACCACGATCGAGACCGCGAGCCTGTCGGTGGTGAAGCGGTCCGGTGCGACCGAGCCGTTCAGCCGGGACAAGATCGTCAGCGGCGTGCGCAAGGCCTGCCAGGGCCGGCCGGTCAGCGAGGACGACCTCGCGATCCTCGCCCAGCGGGTCGAGGAGACCCTGCGCGCCAGCGGCAGCGCCGAGCTCGACGCGTACGAGATCGGGCTCGCCATCCTCGGGCCGCTGCGCGACCTGGACGAGGTGGCCTACCTGCGGTTCGCGAGCGTCTACCAGGCGTTCACGAGCCTCGACGACTTCGAGGCCGCGATCACGGTGCTGCGGGCGGAGAACGAGGACGCGGCGCGTCGCGCCGCCGCCGGTGCCGAGACCGAGGACGCCGCCGCGCCCACGGCCTGAGCGGACCGCCCGCGGGGGCGGCGCGCGTACTACCGTCGGTCGGGTGATCCCTGCTGACCTGTCGCTCCTGCACGTCCCCGGCACCCCGGCCCTCGCGCCCGACGGCTCGTTCGCCGTCGTCGCCCGCCTCGCGCCCGACCTCGACTCCGACGAGTACACCGGCCAGCTCTGGCGGCTGGCGACCGACGGGTCCGCCCCGCCCGTGCGGCTCACGCGCGGGCACCGCGACACCGACCCGCAGGTCTCCCCGGACGGCCGGTGGGTCGC
>DAMBCY010000114.1:9840-10756 GCA_032056255.1 Cellulomonas sp.
GGGTCGCGTTCCTGCGCGCGGAGCCGAAGGGCCGCCCGCAGCTCCACCTGGTCGAGGCGACCGGTGGCGAACCCGTCCGCCTGACCGACCTCCCGCTCGGCGCCCAGGGCGCCCGGTTCTCCCCGGACGGGACCCGGCTGGCGTTCGTGGCGCGCGTCGCGGACGAGGGCCGGTACAGCCCGGACGTCGAGGCCGGCGCGGAGCGGCCGCGGCACATCACCGCGCTGCCCTACCGGCACGACGGGGTCGGCTTCACGCGCGACAAGCGCCGCCGGCTGTTCGTGGCCGCGGTCCCCGCCGAGGCCGGGAGCCGCAGCGTGGTCCCGGAGGACGGCGAGGCCGTGGTCGGTGCCCGCCCGGTGACGGACGGCGAGCTGGACGTCGAGCAGGTGGCCTGGTTCCCGGACGGCCGGCACGTCGTCGCGGTCGTCGCGCGGCACGCCGCCCGCGACGAGGACCTGCGCGTCGACGCGGTGGTCGTCGACACCGCGCTCGGCGGCGACCCCGCGCCGCGGCCCCTCACCGACGCGGACGCGGGCAGCACGCTCGCGGTCGCGGCCGCCCTGCCGAGCGCGGACGGCGCGGCGGTCTGGCTGCTGGCCCAGGACATGGGCGCGTCGGGCCGGGACTTCGTGGCGCGGCAGACCGGTCTGTACCGGCTGCCCGTGGCGACGCGCGACGGCGCTCCCGCCGCCGCCGGGACGCCCGTGCTGCTCACCGACCCGGAGACCGACGACCTCGACCCCGGCACGTTCGCGGTGACGGCCGACGGCGTCGTGGCGGGCGTGCTGCACCGGGGGACGGTGCTGCTGCGCGAGCTGCGCGCCGACGGGGGCACCCGCGACCTGCTCGCCGCCGACCTGGCGGTGCACGGGGTCGGCGCCGCGTCCGGCGCCCCGGTGGTCGTGGCCGCCGC
>DAMBCY010000115.1:0-10704 GCA_032056255.1 Cellulomonas sp.
ACGCCGATCAGCAGCGTGCGGCGCTCCCGCCACGCGCCGAGCGCCGAGCCCGGGCGGGCGCCGCGGCGCACCCGCGCGACCCGCAGGCGCGCGGCGATCCCGGCGTCCTCGGGCACGGCGCCGTCGGCAGCGGCTTCGCGCGCGGCGGCCCGGTCGGGCGGCAGGGACTCGATCACCGCGCCCGGGATCGCGAGCAGCCGCCAGACGACGCCCACGACGGCCGTGGCGGTGAACTGCACCAGCAGCGGGACGTCCGCGCGGGCGCACAGCGCACCGATGCCGGAGCCCAGCACGGCGCCGACGGAGAAGGCGGCGTGGAACTGCGGCAGCACGGTGCGGCCCATGCGGCGCTCGACGGCGGCGGTCTCGACGTTCAGCGGCACGTTGCCGAGCGCGAAGCCGACGCCGGACAGGAAGATGCCGGCGGTGAGCAGCGGCACCGAGCCGACGGTCGGCCCGAGGCCGATGAGCACGTACGCGGCGGCGAACGCGCCGGTCGACACGTACAGCACGGCCCGGCCGCCGTACCGGTCGACCAGCGCGCCGGCGACCGACACCGTGGCGAGCGAGCCGACCGACCCGGCGATGAGGATGCCGCCGAGCTCGGCCGCGCCCAGGCCGAGCGCGTCGCGCACGGCGGGGATGCGGGCGAGCCAGCCGGAGAACATCACGCCGACGAGGGCGAACATGCCCATCAGCAGCCGTCGCGCGCGGTGCACCGCGGGATCGGCGGGCGGACGCGGGGTCGCCTGCTCGCGCGGACGGCCCGGCCGGCGGGTCGCCGCGGGCGCCTCGGGGCGCGGACGGCGGCCCGCGGGGCGGAGGGGTGCGCGGCCGGTACGGGCCCGCGGCTGGCTCACGGCGGCTCCTGCAGATGCGGTGGTGCGGTCGGTCGAGGGGGACGCGCGGCGGCGGACGGGCCGGTGCACGGGGCGGACCGCTCGAATCGATTCGATACGCCGACCGGAGACGGCGGTCGAATCGATTTGAGGGTCCTCCTCAGTCTGCGGGTACGCTGACCGCGGCGTCAACCGTGTTCTCGCGCACTCCCCCGGGCCCCGCAGGCGCGGTGGCGCGCGACGCCGCTCACCCGCACCCGAGGCCGGGAGGTCCGCCGTGTCCCAGCGACCGACCCTCGCCGACGTCGCCTCCGCCGCCGGCGTGTCGGTCTCCACCGCGTCCCTGGCGTTCTCCGGCGCCGGCCCGATCGCCGACGCCACCCGCCGCCGCGTGCTCGACGCCGCCGCCGGCCTCGGCTACTCCGGGCCCAACCCGCTCGGCCGCCAGCTGCGCAGCGGCCGGTCCGGCATCGTCGGCGTCGTCGTCGGGGACGCCCTCAAGCGCTCGTTCCGCGACCCCGTCTCCGTCCAGCTGCTCGACGGCCTCGTCGACACCCTGGGGCCGCTCGGCCTCGGCGTCCTGCTGATCCCCGGGCCGACCGGCCCCGACGAGCCGGCCGTGGACCCGCTGGTCGAGTCCGCCGCGATGGACGTCGCGGTGATGATCTGGGGCGGCACGCTCGACGACCCCACCCTCCAGGCGCTGAGCCGGCGCGGCATCCCCGCCGTCGTCGTCGAGGGGCAGGACCTGCCCGGCAACGTCACCATCGGCATCGACGACCGCGGCGGCATCGCCGAGGCCACCCGGCACCTCGTCGGCCTCGGGCACACCCGCATCGCCACCGTCACCCTGCCGTTCGGTCCCGAGCGCCGCAGCGCCGTCGCGGACGCCGACCGGGTCGCCGGCATCGTCTGGACCCTGTCCCGCCGGCGGCTCGACGGCCTCGCCGACGCCGGCGTCACCCCGGTCGCGATCTACGAGACCCCCGCCTCCCTGGTCGAGCACGGCACCGCCGCCGCGCACGCCCTGCTGTCCGGGCCGCCGGAGACCCGGCCGACCGCCGTGGTCGCCCAGTCCGACCTGCTGGCCTCCGGCGTCGTGCTGGGTGCGCGCGAGCTCGGGCTGCGGGTGCCGCAGGACGTGTCCGTCGCCGGGTTCGACGGGATCGACCTGCCGTGGCTCGCTCCCGACGTGCTCACGACGGTGGTGCAGCCGATCGCCGAGAAGGGCGCCGTCGTCGGCCGGGTCATCGAACGCCTGCTCGCCGGGGAGACGCCCGCGGACGACGTGCTGCCCGTCGCGCTGCGGATCGGCACCACGACGGGTCCGGCCCCGCGCGCCTGACCCGGACCCCTCCGGCCGGTGCCGGATCGTCGAGATCACGATGTCGGGCTGCACCGGACGTCGCCGCACAGCCGCGGACGGCGATCTCGGTGCGTGCGCGCGGGGTGGCGTGCGGTGTGGCGTGCGGGGTCGCGTGCGGTGTGCGCGCGTACGGGGTCGGGCCGTCAGGCCAGCCGGACGAGCGCCTGCGCCTTGGCGAGCACGCGGGTGCCCGCGGCGGAGACCAGCAGGTCGATGCGCGCCGTGCGGGAGTCCGCGTCCAGGGCGCCGACGGTCGCGACGACCTCGACGGCGGCCGCACCCGGGTCGGGCACCGCGACCGGCCGGCTGAACCGGGTCTGGTAGTCCACGACGGCGCCGGGGTCGCCCAGCCAGTCCGACACGACGCCGACGGCCGCGCCCATCGTCCACATGCCGTGCGCGATGACGCCGGGCAGACCGACCTCGGTGGCGAACCGGTCGTTCCAGTGGATCGGGTTGAAGTCACCGCTGGCGCCGGCGTACCGGACGAGCCGGGAGCGGTCCACGGCGATCTCGCGGCGGCCGACCTCCTGGCCGACCTGCAGCTCCTCGAACCGGGGCAGGACCATCAGGCGTCCTCCCCCCGGACCGCGAGCGTGGACGTGACGCTGGCGACGGGCTCGCCGTCCTCCGCGGAGATCACGGCCCGGGTCGTCACCATCGACAGCCCCGCGCGCTCCGTGACCGAGTCCACGTGCAGCACGGTGACCAGGCGGTCGCCGGCGTGGATCGGGCGGTGGTGGATGAACCGCTCGTCGGCGTGCACGACCCGGCTGAAGTCGATCCCGGCCTCGGGGTCGGAGATCAGCTGGGCCTCAGCACGCTGCGCCACGACGACGGCGAACGTCGGCGGCGCGATCACGTCGGGGTACCCGAGCGCCCGCGCCGCGTCGACGTCGGTGTGGGCCGGGTGCGTCGCCCCGACCGCCTCCGCGAACTCGCGGAGCTTCTCGCGGCCGACCTCGTACGCCTCGTTCGGCGGGTACGCGCGTCCCGCGTACCCCGGGTTGACGGCCACGACGGTGCGCTGAGGTCAGCGGGTCTCGCGGTGCAGGGTGTGGCGACCGTCGCGCGGGCAGAACTTCTTCATCTCGAGCCGGTCGGGGTCGTTCCGACGGTTCTTCTTCGTGATGTAGTTCCGCTCCTTGCACTCCGTGCAGGCGAGCGTGATCTTCGGACGGACGTCCGTGCTCTTGCTGGCCATGGTCTTGCCACCTCTCGCGCCCGGGGCGCTTGCGTTCTCGTCGACGCGCGCCGACCGACGCGCGGTTGTCCTAGCGGTAGCGGGGGCGGGGTTCGAACCCGCGACCTCACGATTATGAGTCGTGCGCTCTCACCAACTGAGCTACCCCGCCTCGGATGCACCCGGCCAGGACGGCGGTCCTGACCTGCGGCACACCACAGAGCCCCGAACGGGATTCGAACCCGTGACCTCTTCCTTACCAAGGAAGTGCTCTACCACTGAGCTATCGGGGCAGCGCGTGCAAGGCTACACGCTGGGCGCGGCCGGAGCGAAATCGGATCCGGGACGGACGCGGGACCGGGCACGCCGACCCGCGCGGGACCACCCGGCCCGGACCCCCGCGGCCGCGGGCGTCCCCACGGACCGCGACAGGGCGCCCTCCGTGAGGAGGACGCCCTGTCGTCCATCGCGTGGCGGGTGAGGGATTCGAACCCCCGTAGGCGATGCCAGCTGATTTACAGTCAGCCCCCTTTGGCCACTCGGGTAACCCGCCGGGGTTGCGCGTGCGGCGACTGCGTCTCCGACGTGCGGATGGAAGGATAGCAAGGGTTCGGGCCCGGACCGCAATCGGCGGTGGCGGGCACCTCGAGCAGCACACCGCAGGAGGAACTCATGGCGAGCGAGTCGTCGTTCGACGTCGTCAGCAAGGTCGACCGGCAGGAGGTCGACAACGCGCTGAACCAGGCGGTCAAGGAGATCGCCCAGCGCTACGACTTCAAGGGCGTCGGCGCCTCGATCGCCTGGAGCGGCGAGAAGATCCTCATGATCGCCAACTCCGAGGAGCGGGTGCGCGCCGTCCTCGACGTGTTCCAGACCAAGCTCATCAAGCGCGGCATCTCCCTCAAGGCCCTGGACACCGGGGACGGCGACCCGAAGCCGTCCGGCAAGGAGTACCGCCTGGAGGGGTCCATCAAGGAGGGCCTGTCCAGCGAGGTCGCCAAGAAGGTCACCAAGCTGATCCGCGACGAGGGCCCCAAGGGCGTCAAGACCCAGATCCAGGGCGACGAGGTGCGCGTCTCCGCGAAGGCCCGCGACGACCTGCAGGCCGTGATCGCCCTCCTCAAGGGCGCCGACGACATCGACGCGGCGCTGCAGTTCACCAACTACCGCTGACGGCCGCCCGGCCCGCGAGGTCGTCACCACCGCGCGAGGTCGTCACGAAGGTGTGACGACCTCGCGCGTGCGTGACGACCTCGCCGGGGCTGCCGGTGCCCGGCGTCAGTACCGCTCGATGCCGCCCGTGCCGGCCATCCGCTCCAACCGCGCGATGCGGTCCGTCATCGGCGGGTGGGTGGCGAACATCCGCCCGATGCCCGCGCCCGTGAACGGGTTCGCGATCATCAGGTGCGACACGTCCACGAGGTCGCGCTCCTGCGGGAGCGGGCGGGCCTGCGTGCCGGTCTCGAGCTTGCGCAGGGCCGACGCCAGGGCCAGCGGGTCGCCGGTGAGCGCCGCGCCGTCCTCGTCGGCGTCGTACTCCCGGGTGCGGCTGATCGCGAGCTGGATCATCGTCGCGGCCAGCGGCGCGAGGAACACCATGAGCAGCGCGGCGATCGGGTTGCCGCCGCGGTCGCGGTCGTTGCCGCCCCCGAACAGCAGGGCGAACTGGGCGACCGACGTGATGACACCGGCGACCGCCGCGGCGATCGAGGACGTGAGGATGTCCCGGTTGTAGACGTGCATGAGCTCGTGGCCGAGCACCCCGCGCAGCTCGCGCTCGTCGAGGAGCTGCAGGATGCCGTCGGTGCAGCAGACCGCGGCGTTGCGGGGGTTGCGGCCGGTCGCGAAGGCGTTCGGCGCGGCGGTCGGGGACACGTACAGCCGGGGCATCGGCTGGCGCGCGGCGGTGGAGAGCTCGCGCACGATCCGGTACATCGCGGGCTGCTCGATCTCGGAGACCGGCCGGGCGCGCATCGCGCGGATCGCGATCTTGTCGGAGTTCCAGTACGAGTAGGCCGTCATGAGGACGCCGAGCCCGGCGAACAGGAAGAGGTACCGCCCGTTCGCGACGACCGCGCCGATGCCGAGCAGCACCGCCCACAGCACGCCGAACAGCAGCGCCGTCTTCAGGCCGTTGTAGTGCCGGTGACCCATGTCCGTCCCTCCTGGCAGCCGCGCGGACCCCGCCGCGCGGAGGACAACTCGTCCCGCGTTCCAGGACAACGCCGCGGGACGCCCGGGGGTTCCCCTACCCTGTGCCGGCACGTCATGCTCGACGTCCCCGCACCCGTCACCGAGGAGATCCCCGTGCGTACCGTCCGCTTCATCGCCCTGGCCGCTGCGAGCGCCCTGGCGCTCGCGGCGTGCGCCCCCGCCGACGACGACGCCGGTGCGTCGGGGTCCCCGGCCGCCGACGACACGTCGCTCGCCACCCTCACCGAGGGCGTCCTGACGATCGGCACCTCCGACCCCGGCTACGAGCCCTGGATCGTCGACAACGACCCGAGCAACGGCGAGGGCTTCGAGTCCGCCGTCGCGTACGCCGTCGCCGAGCAGCTCGGGTTCGACGCCGAGCACGTCACGTGGGTGCCGGTGACGTTCGACCAGATCATCGCCCCGGGCGCGAAGAGCTTCGACTTCGCCGTCAACCAGGTGTCGATCAGCCCGGAGCGCGCCGAGAACCTCGACTTCTCCTCCTCGTACTACGACACCGCGCAGGCCGTCGTGACGATCGAGGGCAGCGCGGCCGCCGACGCGACGTCGCTCGCCGACCTCGAGGACGTCAAGATCGGCGCGATGGTCGGCACCACGAGCCTGCAGGTCGCGCAGGAGTCGATCGACCCCAGCACCGACGTCCAGGTGTTCAACGACAACGACCAGGTGAAGCAGGCGCTCAGCGCCGGCCTGGTGGACGCGATCGTCGTCGACCTGCCCACCGCGCTGTACATCACGGCGGCGGAGCTGGACGGCGGCATCCTGCTCGGCCAGCTGCCCGCGGGCGACGACCCGGACCAGTTCGGCCTGGTGCTCGACAAGGACTCGGCGCTGACGGCGCCGGTCACCGAGGCCGTGGACGCGCTGCGCGAGAACGGCACGCTCGCCGACCTCGAGGCGCAGTGGCTCACCGACGCGGCCGGCGCACCCGTCCTGAAGTGACGCGTTGACCGCCACCCCTCCGATGCCGGACGGCACCCCGGGCCCGCGCGCCCCGTGGGTGCCGTCCGAGCGTCAGCGCGGCCGCGACGCGTACCGGCGTGCGCAGACCCGGCGGTCGACGCTGATCGCGCTGGCCAGCACCGTCGCGCTCGCGGGCGTCGCGGTGCTCGGCCTGGTCTCCTCCCCCGGCTGGCCCCGGGTGCGGCGGTCGTTCCTCGACCCCGAGGTCGCGTGGGCGTCGCTGCCGAAGATCCTCGAGGGTCTCTGGCTCAACGTCCGGGTCATGGCCGTGTGCGCGGTGCTGATCGTCGTCGTGGCGATGCTGCTCGCGCTGGCCCGCACGCTGCGCGGGCCGGCGTTCTTCCCGCTGCGCGCGCTGGCCACCGGGTACGTCGACGTGTTCCGCGGCCTGCCGCTGATCCTGGTGCTGCTGCTGGTCGGCTTCGGGCTGCCGGGGCTGCGGCTGCAGGGCATCCCGACGTCTGCGGTGGTGCTGGGCGCGCTCGCCCTGGTGCTGACGTACTCCGCGTACGTCGCCGAGGTGTTCCGCGCCGGCATCGAGTCCGTGCACCCCTCGCAGATCGCCTCGGCCCGCTCGCTCGGGCTGACCCGCGGCCAGACGCTGCGGCACGTCGTCCTGCCCCAGGCCGTCCGTCGCGTGGTGCCGCCGCTGCTCAACGACCTGGTCGCGCTGTCCAAGGACTCCGGTCTGATCTCGATCCTGGGCGCCGTCGACGCGGTCCGGGCCGCGCAGATCCAGACCTCGCTGTACGCGAACTTCACGCCCTACGTCGTCGCCGGGGTGCTGTTCGTGCTGCTGACCATCCCCCTGACCCGGTTCACCGACGCGCTCGCCCGGCGCGGCGGGTGGCTCGGGTCGCAGAGCGGCCTCGCCGGGGCGGGGGCCATGCGATGACGACGGCCGGACCCGCAACCGGGGGGCCGCTGCTCCGCGTCGACCGCGTGCGCAAGGCGTTCGGCGACCACGTCGTGCTGGACGACCTGTCGCTCGACGTCGCCGAGCACCGCGTGGTCGTCCTCATCGGCGCGTCCGGCTCCGGGAAGTCCACGCTGCTGCGCTGCGTGAACCTGCTCGAGGAGGTCGACGACGGCGTCATCGAGGTCGCCGGCCAGGAGGTCACCGACCCGCGGGTCGACGCGAACGCGGTGCGCGCCCGGATCGGCATGGTGTTCCAGGCCTACAACCTGTTCCCGCACCTGCGGGTGCTCGACAACGTCGCGCTCGCCCCGCGGCTGGTGCACAAGGTGCCGCGGGCCGAGGCGCGCGAGCGCGCGGCGGCGGTGCTCGAGCGCGTCGGGCTCGCCGCCAGGGCGGGCGCGTTCCCCGACGAGCTGTCCGGCGGCCAGCAGCAGCGCGTGGCGATCGCGCGGGCGCTGGTCGGCCAGCCCGACCTCATGCTGCTCGACGAGGTCACGAGCGCCCTGGACCCCGAGCTGGTCGGCGAGGTGCTGGACCTGCTCGGCGAGCTCAAGGACGAGGGCACGACGATGGTCGTCGCGACGCACGAGATGGCGTTCGCCCGGCACGTCGCCGACGAGGTCTGCTTCCTGCACGAGGGCCGCATCCTGGAGCGCGGCCCCGCGGAGCAGGTCCTCACCGCCCCGACGGAGCCCCGCACCCGGGAGTTCCTCCGCCGCTTCACGGGCTGACCCGCACCCCCGGCGCCGAGACAGGTCGCTCCGGCCGAGACAGGTCGTCCCGGACGGCACCTGGACCGGGAACGACCTCTCTCGGCGGGCTGCGCGGTGGGTCAGGACTCGTCCGCGGCCTCCGCGAGGGCGATGCGGACCATGTCCTCGCGGGGGACGACCTTGACGCGGTCGCGGCCGTGCGGCTCGCCGAGCGCACGCTCGTAGGCGTCGAGGAGCTCCCAGCCGGCCCACTGGATGGGGCGCGCGCCGCGGGCGGTCAGGGAGTCCAGCACGGCCTGCGGGTCGGGCTCGGTGGCCGTGCGGAACGCCGCCGCGGCCTCGTCGGTGCCGGCGTCGGCCTCGACACCGCCGGCGTCGTCGACCAGGTGCCGGATGGTCTCGCTCGCGTCCGACTTCGTGTGCCCGATCAGCCCGACCGGCCCGCGCTTGATCCAGCCCGTGGTGTAGACGCCCGGCACGGGCTCGCCGTCGACGTCCACGACCCGCCCCTCGCGGTTCGCGATGACGCCCGCCGCCTCGTCGAACGGCACGTCCACCAGCGGCGAGCCGAAGTACCCGACGGCGCGGTAGACGGCCTGCACCGGCCAGTCGTGGGTCTGCCCGGTGCCCACCACCGTGCCGTCGCCGGTCAGCGCGGTGCGCTCGGTGCGCAGGCCGACGACCTTGCCGCCGTCGCCCAGCACCTCGACCGGCTTGTGCAGGAAGTGCAGGTGGATGCGCCGGCTCGCGGTGAGCTCCTCGGGCTCCTTGAGGGTCCAGTCCGTGAGGGTCTTGACGACCTGCTTGGTCTGGTTCGAGGAGTGGATCGCGGCCATCGAGCCCTCGTCGAACTCGAAGTCCTCCGGGTAGACGATCACGTCGACGTCGGGCACGTGGCCCAGCTCGCGCAGCTCCAGCGGGGAGAACTTCGCCTGCGCGGGCCCGCGCCGCGCGAACACGTGCACGTCCGTGACCGGGCTGGCCTCGAGGATCTCGTACACGTTCCCGGGGACCTCGGTGGGCAGCAGGTCCGCGGCGTGCTTCGCCAGGACGCGCGCGACGTCGAGCGCCACGTTGCCCGCGCCCAGCACCGCCACGTGCTGCGCCTCGAGCGGCCAGGTGCGCGGCACGTCGGGGTGCCCGTCGTACCAGGACACGAAGTCCGCGGCGCCGTACGAGCCGTCCAGCTCGATGCCGGGGATCGGCAGGTCGGCGTCCCGGACGGCCCCCGTGGCGAAGACCACCGCGTCGTAGTGCCGGCGCAGGTCCTCCAGCTTGAGGTCCACGCCGTAGTCGACGTTGCACAGCAGCCGGATGTCGCCGCGCTCCAGCACCTTGTGCAGCGCCACGATGATCTGCTTGATCCGGGGGTGGTCCGGGGCGACGCCGTACCGGACGAGCCCGAACGGGGCGGGCAGCCGCTCGATCAGGTCGATGGAGACGTCCAGGCCGGATCGGGCGAGGATGTCCGAGGCGTAGATCCCGGCGGGTCCGGCGCCGACGACGGCCACGCGGACAGGGCGGTTCGAGCTCACGCAGGTACCTTCCGGTTGTCGAGGTCCCCTGGCGCGGCGCGGCTCCGGCGGCGTCCGGGGACGCTCACGGCCGGTGCACGGCGCTGCGCGCGCGGGTGGACGGCCAGTCTAGGCCGCGGCGGCCCGGCGCCATCAGGGGTCGATTTCCCGCCAACCCGCACCGGACCGCGGACGCGACGGCGGCGGGCCGCCCGCGGGGGGCTAGCGTCGGGCCGTGACCCCCGAGAACCCCGCCGACGCGCCCGCGCGCCCGGCCGCCGCCGGCCCGGCGGCACCCTCCGACGCCCTCGACCCCCGCGGCCTCGCCGTCGGGGCGTCCGCCTACCTGCTGTGGGGCGTGCTGCCGCTGTACATCGCGCTGCTCCGCCCCTCCGGCGCGCTGGAGATCATCGCGCACCGCGTGCTCTGGTCGCTGCTGTTCTGCGCGGTCGTGCTGACGGCGACCCGGTCCTGGCGGGCGTTCGAGCGGGTGCTGCGCGCCCCGCGCACGATGGGCCTGGTCGCGCTCGCGGCGGTGCTGCTGGCCGTGAACTGGCTGACGTTCGTGATCGGGACGCTCAGCGGGCACGTCGTCGACGCGGCCCTGGGCTACTTCATCAACCCGATCGTCACGGTCGCCCTGGCGGTGCTGGTGCTGCGCGAGCGGCTGCGCCCGATGCAGTGGGCGGCGCTGGGCGTCTCGGTGCTGGCGGTGGTGGTCATCACGGTCGGCCTCGGACGGCTGCCGTGGGTGGCGCTGATCCTCGCCGGTTCGTTCGGCGTGTACGGGCTGCTGAAGAACCGCGTCGGCCGGTCCGTCGCCGCCGCGCCCGCGCTGGCGGCCGAGACGCTGGTGCTCGCCCCGCTGTCGCTCGCCTACCTGGCCGGCCTGCAGACGGCCGGGGGCGGGACGTTCCTCGGCCTGGGCGCCTGGCACGCGGTGGCCCTCGCGGGGACCGGCGTCGCGACCGCGCTCCCGCTGCTGCTGTTCGG
>DAMBCY010000116.1:0-10692 GCA_032056255.1 Cellulomonas sp.
AGGCGGGCCTGGACACCGGACCGGTGCTCGGCACCCTGACCGAGACCATCCGGCCGCTCGACACCGCGGGCGACCTGCTGGGGCGGCTCGCGACGGCGGGCTCCGGGCTGCTGGTGCACACCCTCGACGCGCTCGAGGACGGCGTCCTGCAGCCCGTGCCGCAGACCGCGGAGGGTGTCAGCCTCGCGCCGCGGCTCGGCACCGAGGACGCGCAGGTCCGCTGGCCGCACCCCGCCATGGCCGTCGACCGCCGCGTGCGCGGCTGCACGCCCGCACCCGGGGCGTGGACGACCCTGCCGGACGGCGCCCGCCTGGGGCTGGGACCGGTGCGGCTCGTGCCGGAGGTCGGCGACCTCGCGCCCGGCCAGGTCCGGGTCGGCCGCACCGAGGTGCTCGTGGGCACCGGGACGCACGCCGTGCGGCTCGGCGACGTCACACCCGCGGGGAAGCGCGCGATGGCCGCGACCGACTGGGCGCGCGGCGCCCGACTCGCCGAGGGCACCGTGCTGGGCCGGGAGGTGGTGGCATGAGCGGGGAGCGCCGCGGCGACGGACCGCACCGCGACGCCGCGGGCCGGCAGCGCCCCGCCTCGCGCCGGGGACCGCGGGACCGCACCGCCACCGCCCCGACCGCCCGCCGGCGCACCGGCGACCCCGCCCGCACCGCGGCGTTCGAGGTCCTGCGTACGGTCGCGGAGTCCGACGCGTACGCCAACCTGGTCCTGCCGCCCCTGCTGCGCGAGCGCGGCATCCGGGGCCGGGACGCCGGCTTCGCCACCGAGCTCGCCTACGGCACCCTGCGGCTGCGCGGCCGGTACGACGCGATCATCGAGCAGTGCGCCGGGCGCACGCTGGACCGGGTCGACCCGCCGGTCCTCGACGCCCTGCGCCTCGGGACGCACCAGCTGCTCGGCATGCGCGTCCCGCCGCACGCGGCGGTCTCCGAGTCGGTGGCCCTGGTGCGCGAGCACGTCGGTGCCGGTCCCGCGCAGTTCACCAACGCGGTGCTGCGCGCCGTCTCGCGCGAGCCGCTCGAGGTGTGGCTGACCCGGATCGGCGACGCGGCCGATCCCGGGGCGTCCGACGAGGTCGCCCGGCTGTCCGTCGTCGAGAGCCACCCCGCGTGGGTCGCGCGGGCGCTGCGCGAGGCGCTGGTCGGGCACGGGCGGTCCGCCGGCGAGCTCGGGGCGCTGCTCGCCGCCGACAACGCGTCGCCACGGGTGTCGCTCGTGGCGCGGCCCGGGCTGGTGGACCGGGACCAGCTGCTCGCCGGCGCGGGCGAGGGGGCGACCGCCGGGCGGTGGGCGCCGACCGCGCTGACGCTCGCGGGCGGCGACCCCGCCGGTCTCTCCGCCGTCCGCGACGGGCGGGCGGGGGTGCAGGACGAGGGCAGCCAGCTGGTCGCGCTCGCGCTGGCCGCGGCGCCGCTCGAGGGGACGGACACCCGGTGGCTCGACCTGTGCGCCGGCCCGGGCGGCAAGGCCGCCCTGCTCGCCGCGCTCGCCGCCGAGCGGGGTGCGCGGCTGGTCGCGAACGAGGTCCAGCCGCACCGCGCGCGCCTGGTCCGCCAGGCCCTCGCCGCGGTGCCCGCCGACGCCGTCGAGGACGTGCGGGTCGGCGACGGCCGCCAGGTCGGCGCGAACGAGCCCGGGGCGTACGACCGGGTGCTGCTCGACGCCCCCTGCACCGGGCTCGGCGCGCTGCGCCGGCGTCCGGAGTCGCGCTGGCGGCGCAGCCCGGCCGACCTCGCGCAGCTCGGCGTGCTCCAGCGGGACCTGCTCGCCTCCGCGCTGCACGCCGTCCGGCCCGGCGGGGTCGTCGGCTACGTCACGTGCTCACCCGTGCTCGCCGAGACCCGGCTGGCGGTGCTCGACGCGACGCGCGCCGTGCGGAAGGCCGGCCTCGAGGTCGAGGTGCTGGACGCGCCCGCCGTGCTGCACGGCATCGCGCCCGGGCTGGACCTGCCCGAGCGGGAGGACGCCCAGCTGTGGCCGCACGTGCACGGCACCGACGCGATGCACCTGACGCTGCTGCGCCGGACCGCCTGAGGCTGCGCCGGACCGCCTGAGGCCGGACCGGGTGGCGCTGGCGGGCCCGGCGGGCGCCGATACGCTGGACCGGTGCCCGCACTGATCAGCCCCAGCATCCTGTCCGCCGACTTCGTCAACCTCGAGCGCGACCTGCACAAGATCGCCCGGGCCGACTACGCGCACGTGGACGTCATGGACAACCACTTCGTGCCGAACCTGACCCTCGGGCTGCCCGTCGTGCAGCGGATCGCCGAGGTCTCGCCCGTGCCGGTCGACGTGCACCTCATGATCGAGGCCGCCGACCGGTGGGCCGTCGACTACGCCCACGCCGGTGCCGCCTCCGTGACGTTCCACGCCGAGGCCGCGCAGGCCGCCGTCCGCACGGCCCGCGAGCTGCGCGCCGCCGGCGCCCGGGCGGGGATCGCCCTGCGCCCCGCGACGCCGGTCGAGCCGCTGCTCGACCTGCTGCCCGAGTTCGACATGGTGCTCGTCATGACCGTCGAGCCCGGGTTCGGCGGGCAGTCGTTCATCGAGGGCACGCTGCCCAAGGTGCGGCGGCTGCGCGCGGCGGTCGACGAGCAGGGCACCGGCACCTGGATCCAGGTCGACGGCGGTGTGTCCCGCGCGACCATCGCGACCGTCGCCGCCGCCGGGGCGAACGTGTTCGTCGCCGGGTCGGCCGTCTACGGGGCGCCGGACGTGCCGGGGGAGATCGATGCGCTGCGCGGGCTGGCCGACGAGGCGCTCGCCGCGCGCTGAGCGACGTGCGCCGAGCGAGGCGCGCCGGTCCGCTCCCAGGGCCGCGCGGTGCCGGCGGGCACCGCGGTGTCCGGCCGGGAATGCCGGATGTGGCATCATCGTTGCCCAGAACACACACACGTGCTCCGGGGTCGGTGGAAGTCCGAGCCGGCGGTGACAGTCCGCGACCCGCAAGCGCCTCGGCGCGAGCGGTTGACCTGGTGGAACTCCAGGACCGACGGTGAAAGTCCGGATGGGAGGAGACGTGGCGGTGCGCCCGGCGTGAGCCAGGTGCACCGTGGTCGACGCGCACCCGCGTGCCGCCCGACGACCCCCGGAGCCTGACGGCGACGGAGGGCAGGGATGGACGCGCGGACCACGACCGAGCGGGACGCGATGGTGCGCGCCCTCGAGCTCGCGCGGCGCGGACCCGCCCACGGCCCCAACCCCCGGGTCGGCTGCGTGCTGCTGTCCGCCGAGGGGGACGTGCTGGGGGAGGGCTGGCACCGCGGTGCGGGCACCCCGCACGCCGAGCCCGCCGCGCTGGCCGACGCCCGCGAGCGCGGCGCCGACGTGCGCGGGGCGACCGCCGTGGTCACCCTCGAGCCCTGCGACCACACCGGCCGCACCGGACCGTGCTCGGTCGCGCTGGTCGAGGCGCGCGTCGCGCGGGTCGTCGTCGCCGTGCCGGACCCGAACCCGGTCGCCGGCGGCGGGTCGGCGCGGCTGCGGGCCGCGGGCGTCGCGGTCGAGACCGGCGTCGAGGAGGCCGCGGGCCGGGCGCTGCTGCGGCCGTGGCTGCTGGCCGTCGGACGGGGCCGGCCGTTCGTCGTGCTCAAGACGGCGAGCACCCTGGACGGCCGGGTCGCCGCCGCCGACGGGTCCAGCCGGTGGATCACCTCCCCGGAGTCCCGCGCCCACGCGCACGCCTTCCGTGCCGAGGTCGACGCCCTGGTCGTGGGCACCGGCACGGTGCTGGCCGACGACCCGGCGCTGACCGCCCGCGCCGCGGACGGCGTCCTCGCGGACCACCAGCCGCTGCGCGTCGTCGTCGGCCGGCGCGACCTGCCGGGCGGCGGTCGCCTCGCCGGACCCGGGGGCGAGCTGGTGCACCTGCGCACCCGCGACCCGCGGACCGTGCTCGCCGCGCTGCAGGAGCGCGAGGTCCGCACGGTCCTCGTCGAGGGCGGCCCGACGCTGGCCGCCGCGTTCCTGCGGGCCGACGTCGTCGACGAGGTGCACGCCTACGTCGCCCCCGTGCTGCTCGGCGGCGGCCGTCCGGCCGTCGCCGACCTGGGGATCACCACCATCACCGACGCGGTGCGGCTGCGCACCCGCGAGGTCCGACCGCTCGGCCCCGACGTCCTCGTCGTGGCCGGCACCTGAGGAGGAGCGCTGATGTTCACCGGCATCGTCGAGGAGGTCGGCGCGGTCGTCGCGATCGACCGGGCACCGGGCGAGGGTGGCAGCCCCGGGGACGCGCGCCTGACCGTGCGCGGCCCCCTGGTGGTGTCGGACGCCGCCCCGGGCGACTCCATCGCCGTCGCGGGGGTGTGCCTCACCGTCGCCGCGCTGCCCGGCGACGGGACGTTCGTGGTCGACGTCATGCCGGAGAGCCTGCGGCGCACCGCGCTCGGAGACCTGGAGCCCGGCGCGCCGGTCAACCTGGAGCGCGCGCTGCGCGCCGACGCCCGGCTCGGCGGCCACGTGGTGCAGGGGCACGTCGACGGCGTCGGCACCGTGCACCGCCGGACCCCCGGGCCGCGGTGGGACGAGGTCGAGATCGTGCTGGACCCGGCGCTCGCGCGCTACGTCGCGGAGAAGGGCTCGGTCGCCGTGTCCGGCGTGTCGCTCACCGTGACCGCCGTCGGGCCGGACCGGTTCGCGGTCTCGCTCATCCCCACCACCCTGGCGGCCACCACGCTCGGCACCGCGACGGTGGGCAGCCGGGTGAACCTCGAGGTTGACGTGCTCGCGAAGTACGTCGAGCGCCTGCTCGCCACCGCCGCGGTGCCGGCGACGACCCCCGGGGCGACGCGATGAGCGCCGGGCGGGACGCGGCCGGGCTGGGCACCGTGGACCAGGCGCTCGCCGAGCTCCGCGCCGGCCGGCCGGTCCTCGTGGCCGACTCGCCGGACCGGGAGAACGAGGCGGACGTGGTGCTCGCGGCCGAGAGCGCGACGGCCGAGTGGGTGGCCTGGACCATCCGGCACTCGTCCGGCTACCTGTGCGCCCCGATGACCGCCGCGCGCGCCGACGCCCTCGACCTGCCGCTGATGGTGCCGCAGAGCCAGGACCCGCGGCGCACGGCCTACACCGTCACGGTCGACGCCGCGCACGGTGTCAGCACCGGCATCTCGGCCGCCGACCGGACCCGCACCCTGCGCGTGCTCGCCGACCCGGCCTCGGGGGCCGAGGACCTCATCCGGCCCGGTCACGTCCTGCCCCTGCGGGCGGTCCCCGGCGGCGTCCTGCACCGCGCCGGGCACACCGAGGCCGCGGTCGACCTGTGCCGCCTCGCCGGCGTCGCGCCGGTCGCGGCCATCGCCGAGCTGGTCAACGACGACGGCACGATGATGCGGCTGGACGGGACCATGGCGCTCGCCCGGGAGCACGGCCTCGTGGTCGTCACCATCGCCGACCTCGTGGCGTGGCGGACCGCCCGGGGCGACCTGCCCGCCGAGCCCGCGGCCGGCGACCCCGTCCCCGACCCGGGCCGGCGCGTGCACCGCGCGCACTCCGCCGACCTGCCCACCCGGCACGGCGGCTTCCGGGTGCACGCCTACCGGGACCTGCGCACGGGCGCGGACCACCTCGCGCTCGTCGCATCCGGCGGCCTGGCCGAGCAGCCGGTCGTCCGGGTGCACTCCGAGTGCCTCACCGGCGACGCGTTCGGCTCCGCGCGGTGCGACTGCGGCGCGCAGCTCGACGCGGCCCTGGAGCTCGCGGCCCGGGACGGCGGGGCGGTGGTCTACCTGCGCGGCCACGAGGGCCGGGGCATCGGCCTGATCGCCAAGATCGGTGCCTACGCTCTCCAGGACCAGGGGCGGGACACGGTCGAGGCGAACGTCGACCTCGGCTGGCCCGCGGACCGGCGCGAGTACGGCGCGGCCGCCGCGATCCTCGCGGACCTCGGCGCGCGGCGCATCACCCTGCTGACCAACAACCCGGCCAAGGTCGCCGGCCTCACCGCGCACGGCATCGACGTCGCCGAGGTCCGCGGCCTCGAGGTCGGGCGCACCCCCCACAACGAGACCTACCTGCGCACCAAGGCGCGGGCCATGGGCCACCTGCTGCCCGGCCTCGACCACCCCACCCCCACGGAGGACCCCCGATGAGCGGCAGCGGCGCACCCCGCACCAGCACCGACGGCAGCGGACTGCGGGTCGCGGTCGTCGCCGCGTCCTGGCACGAGACCGTCATGGACGGGCTGCTCGCCGGCGCGCGGCGCGCCCTCGCGGACGCCGGTGTCGCCGACGTGCGCGAGATCCGCGTCTCCGGGACGTTCGAGCTGCCCGTGGCGGCGGCCCGCCTCGCCCGCAGCGGGCAGGTGGACGCGGTCGTCGCGCTCGGCGTCGTGATCCGCGGCGGGACCCCGCACTTCGAGTACGTCTGCCAGGCCGCGACCGCCGGCCTGACCGACGTCGCCGTCAGCACCGGCGTGCCCGTCGGGTTCGGCGTCCTCACCTGCGACGACGACGCGCAGGCGCTCGACCGGGCCGGGCTGCCCGGCTCGCACGAGGACAAGGGTGCGGAGGCCGCCGAGGCCGCCGTCGCGACGGTCGTGGCGCTGCGCGACGCCGGCGTGCGGTGAACCTCGTCGGCTGGCTGTTCGACGCCCAGCTCGTGGTCGCCGGGCACCCGATCCTGTGGCGCGAGGTCGTCGGCAACCTGTTCGGGCTCGCGTCGGCCCTCGGCGGCATGCGGCGCCGGGTGTGGGCGTGGCCGGTCGGCATCGTCGGCAACGTCCTGCTGTTCACCGTCTTCCTCGGCGGCGTGTTCCACACCCCGCAGGCCCGTGACCTCTACGGGCAGGCCGGCCGCCAGGTGTTCTTCGTCGCCGTCGCGGTCTACGGCTGGGTGCGCTGGTCGCAGGCCCGGCGGACCGCGCGCGAGCAGGGCGACGCCGACGCGCCCGCCGTCGTCCCGCGCTGGGCCGGCCGGTCGGGCTGGGTGCAGATCGGCGCGATCGGCGTCGTGGGCACCGTGGTCTTCGCGCTCGTGTTCCAGGCCCTCGGGTCCTGGGGCCCGTGGGCGGACGCGTGGATCTTCGTCGGGTCGTTCCTGGCCACCTACGGCATGGCGCGCGGGTGGATCGAGTTCTGGCTGATCTGGATCGCCGTCGACGCCGTCGGCGTGCCCCTGCTGCTCAGCGCCGGGTACTACCCGTCCGCGGTCCTCTACCTGGTGTACGCCGGCGTCGTGGTCTCCGGGTTCGTCGTCTGGTGGCGGGCCCGGGGCCGGGACGAGGCGCAGCAGGTCACCGCGGCGGCGGGCGTCTCGGGCTGAGCGTCCCGCAGGGCCCCGGTGCGGGCGGGCGCCCGGTGCGCGGACACCGCCGCGGACCGGGTGGCCCGACCGTCTACCCTGACGGGCGTGAAGACGTTCGACTCCCTGTTCGCAGAGCTCACCGACAAGGCGACCACCCGGCCCGAGGGCTCGGGCACGGTCGAGGAGCTCGACGCCGGGGTCCATGCGATCGGCAAGAAGATCGTCGAGGAGGCGGCCGAGGTCTGGATGGCCGCGGAGCACGAGGGCGACACCCGCACCGCGGAGGAGATCTCCCAGCTGCTCTACCACCTGCAGGTGCTCATGGTCGCCAAGGGGCTCACCCTCGACGACGTGTACGCCCACCTCTGACCCGCCGCCGTTCGCACCCCCGAACCCCCGAGGAACCCCCGTGCTGAGGATCGCCGTCCCGAACAAGGGCTCGCTCGCCGAGCCCGCCGCCGAGATGCTGCGCGAGGCGGGCTACCGCCAGCGCCGCGACTCCCGCGAGCTCGTCCTGCCCGACGCCGACAACGACGTCGAGTTCTTCTTCCTGCGCCCCCGCGACATCGCCGTGTACGTCGGCACCGGCACCGTCGACGTCGGCATCACCGGGCGCGACCTGCTGCTCGACTCCGCGTCGCCCGCCACCGAGCACCTGCAGCTCGGCTTCGCCCGGTCGACCTTCCGGTTCGCCACCCAGGCGGGCGCGATGAACGACGTGCGCGAGGTGCAGGGCCGGCGCGTCGCCACCTCGTACCCCGTGCTGGTCGGCGAGTACCTGCGCGGGCAGGGCGTCGAGGCGTCGGAGATCGTGCGTCTGGACGGTGCCGTGGAGACGGCGATCCGGCTCGGCGTCGCCGACGTGATCGCGGACGTCGTCGAGACCGGCACCACGCTGCGCGCGGCGGGCCTCGACGTGTTCGGCGAGCCGATCCTGCGGTCGGAGGCCGTGCTCGTGCGGCGGGCCGACGTCGCCGAGCCCGCGGGGCTCGAGGTGCTCACGCGGCGCCTGCAGGGCGTGCTCACCGCCCGCGAGTACGTGCTCATGGACTACGACGTGCCGATCGACCTGGTGGACCGGGCCGTGGCCGTGACGCCCGGGCTGGAGTCGCCGACGGTCTCCCCGCTGCACAACCGCGACTGGGCCGCCGTGCGAGTCATGGTGCGCCGCGCGGAGACGAACCGGGTGATGGACGCGCTGTACGACGTCGGCGCCCGGGCGATCCTCGTCACGTCGATCCACGCCTGCCGGCTCTAGGCACGCCGGTGGCGGACCCGACGGGCGGGGCGTCCGGGGGCGGACCGGGCGGGGACCGGCCGCGGCCCGTCGCGCTGGACGACGTGTTCCGGCCGCGGCTCGCCCGGGTCGTCACCGGGGCGCTGGCCGTGGTGGTCACGGTCGCGACCGTGCTCCTGCTCGTGCTGCTGCCCGGCGTCGACCTGGCCGGGTACGGCGCCGGCGACCGGCTGGGCATCGGCCTGGTCGGTTTCGCGATCGTCTGGTTCTGCTGGCGGCAGGCGACGGTCTCGGCGACCCCGACCCCCGAGGGCCTGCGGGTGCGGAACCTCGCGACCACACGGACCGTCGCGTGGACGCAGATCGTCTGGGTCCGGTTCGGCGAGGGCCGGCCGTGGGTCCAGCTCGACCTGGACGACGGCGACACGCTCGCCGTCATGGGCGTGCAGCGTTCCGACGGCGAGCGGGCGCGGCAGGAGGCGCGCCGGCTGGCGACCCTGGTCGCCGCCCGCACCCGCACCGCCCGCGACGACTGAGCCCCGCACCCTGCGCCGTGCCCGGGCCGGTCACCGAGATGACAGTCTCCGGCTCTGGATCACTCGTTCTCACAGCCGGAGATCGTCATCTCGGCGTGCCGCGTGCGGGGTCGGGGCGTCAGGGGGTCGTGCCGCGCGCGAGGTGCGCGGCGTGCACGCCCGCGACGGCGGCCGCGAGGAACGCGGCCGGGTCCTGCGCGAGGCCGCGGCCCATCGTGGACAGCCGGACCGGCGACCCGCCGAGCGCGGTCAGCAGGTCCGCGCCGGCGGGCACGTCCACGAGCCGGTGCCGGCCGGCCGGCGCACCGAGCGCCTGCACCTGCTGCTCGACGCGCCGCCCCACGGCGGCCAGGTGCGCCTCGGGGTGCTCGACGGGGTCGGGGACCGTCGAGCCGCCGTCGGCGACGGCGTCCGGGCCGGGGTGGGGCACGGGCGCCGGGTCGAACACCGGGACGACGACGTCGGCGGGCGCGAGCGCCACGCGCCCGTAGGCGGTGAGCGAGTGGTGCGAGATGCCGAGGTGCCGCTCGCGGGCGTCCGCGCCGGAGACCCGCAGCGACGCCACCGGCCGGCCGCCGAGCACCGCGGCGGCGTTGACCGCCTCACCGGCGGCGACGCCCGAGAACCCCCAGCGGGTCCCGGTGCCGAGGTTGCCCGGGCCCTGCGCGAGCACCACCACGTCCGCGCCGACGACGTGCCGGGCGGCGAGCAGGGCGGTGTGCACCGTGACGGCCTCGTGGTCGCCGCCGAACGCCTGGCCGGCGGTCAGGCAGGCCGCGATCCAGCCCGCGTCCCGGAGGCCGGCGACGGCCATCGAGAACCACGCCGGGAGGGCGCCGCCGTCGGTCATCACGTAGGCGACCCGCAGCGGGGCGGCGCCCGGGGAGGTCAGCCGGGCGTCGGCGAACCGGACGCCGGCCACCACCGCGGGCAGCGCGGAGTGCAGGTCCGCGACGACGACGGGCAGGCCCGCGAGGTCGTCGGCGTCGCGCAGCAGCGCGTGGTGCGGGGACTCCTGGTCGTCGACGCCGAGGACCATCGCCTGCAGCGGGGTGTACCGCGCCTTGACCAGGTGCCCCGGCCCGGGCGGCGGGTCGGGGGGCAGCCGGTCGGCCGACCCCGGCGCGACGACGAGCGCGTACCCGCCCGTGCCGAGCCCGCGGGCGAGGGCCGAGACGTTGAGCAGGACGGGGTCGCCCGGCCTCGGGGTGCCGACCAGCTCGGGGTAGGCGAGCGCCCGGACGGTCTGCGGGCCGGGCTCCGTGATGCCGGCGGGGACGGTCACCGTGAGCTCGACCGCCCCGGGCCAGGCCCGTCCGACCTGCTCCACCGCTCCCGCGCGCCATGTGATCACCCGGCAACGCTACCGGCCACTACGGTGGACCCCGATGCCCGAACAGATCCACCCCGCCGAGCGGCTGCTCAACCTCGTCATCGCCCTGGTGCACACGCCCGGCCGGATGACGAAGGAGCAGATCCGCCGCTCCGTCGCGGGGTACGGCGACGCGGCGACGGACGACTCGTTCGAGCGGATGTTCGAGCGCGACAAGGACACGCTGCGCGACCTGGGCATCCCGGTGACGACGGTGACGTCGGCGGGGCACGGAGACGACGTCGGCTACCGGATCGACCAGGACGCGTACGCCCTGCCCCCGCTGGAG
>DAMBCY010000117.1:0-10668 GCA_032056255.1 Cellulomonas sp.
GGCCCGCGCGCACCCCGGCTGGCTGCTGCACCCCGCCGACGACCCGGGCCGCACCTGGCGGCACCAGCACGTGCTGGACGTCTCCCGGCCCGAGGTCGCCGCGTACCTGCTGGACGCGATCTCCGCCGTGGTGTCCGCCACCGGGGTCGACTACCTCAAGTGGGACCAGAACCGCGACCTGCTGGAGGCGGTGCACGACGGCCGGGCCGCCGTCGTCGCGCACACCGAGGCGGTGTACCGGCTGATCGACGCCGTCCGGGACCGGCACCCCGGGCTGGAGATCGAGTCCTGCGCCTCCGGCGGAGCCCGGATCGACCTGGGCGTGCTGGAGCGCACCGACCGGGTGTGGGCCTCGGACACCAACGACCCGGTCGAGCGGCTGGAGATCCAGCGCTGGACCGAGCTGCTGCTGCCGCCCGAGCTGATCGGCGCGCACGTCGGTCCCACGGTCGCGCACACCACCCGGCGCCCCGCGGACCTCGGCCTGCGCATCGCGGTCGCGCTGATCGGCTCGGCGGGCGTCGAGTGGGACGTCACCCGGTGCACCCCTGCCGAGCTCGACCAGCTCCGCGGCGGCATCGCGGCCTACCGCCGGCTGCGCGGGCTGCTGCACACCGGCCTGCTCCGGCACCCCGAGCCCCCCGAGCCCGGCCTGCACGTCACCCAGGTGCTCGCCCCGGACCGGACCGCCGCGGTCGTCCGGGTCGTGCGGACCGAGACCGGGCCGCGCTCGCTGCCCCCGCTGCTGCGCGTCCCCGGCCTCGACCCCGGGCGCCGGTACCGGGTGCGCCCGGTACCCGAGCTCGGCGTCCCCCGCACCCTCGACGTGCAGCCGCCCCCGTGGCTCGCCGCCGGCGAGGTGCACCTGCGCGGCGCCGCCCTCGCGAGCGCGGGGCTGCGCCTCCCCCTGCTCGCCCCGGCCCAGTCGCTCGTCCTCGAGCTGGACGCCCGCTAGCCCCCCCGCTGCCTGCGCCGGACACGCGCGTCCGCGCGCGCTCACCCGTCGGGACGCGTCGGCAGGTCCCGGACCGGCGGGGGGGCGGGCCCGGGGGTCCGGCCGGGGCCGGGGGCCGGCCGGGCCTTCGGCGCGCGGGCGGCTACGCGCGCGCGGCCGTCGAGCCGCGGGGGACGACGGTCGCCCCGCGGGTGTGCACCACGCGGGGCGGATCGGGGTCGAGCAGGACCTCCCCCACGCGCAGCCCGAGCCCGCGGATGTCCCGGGCCACCACGGACAGCGCCGGGCGGGCGAGCTGGCAGTCCGGGGAGTCGTCCCAGGCCAGCAGGGACAGGTCCTCGGGCACCCGGCGGCCCAGCGCCGCGGCGGCGTCGAGCGCGGCGACCGCCATCACGTCGTTGTCGAACATCACCGCGCTCACCTCGGGATGCGCGGTGAGCAGCTCGTGCAGCGCCGCCGCGCCGGAGGCCGCGCTGTAGTCGCCCTCGACGGACACGCCCCGCGCGCCGCCCGCTGCGACGTGCCGCGCGAACGCCCGGCTCCGGGTGGCGGTGTGGAACAGGGCCGGCGGCCCGCTGACCCGGCCGATCCGGGTGTGGCCCAGCGCGAGCAGGAAGTCCACCGCGACGGCCATCGCCGCGTCGTTGTCCACGTCGATCGTGGTGACGTCCGTGAGCGGGTACTCGCCGAGCAGCACCATCGGCAGCCCGAGCTCGCGGCACAGCGCCACCCGCGGGTCGTCCGCCGGGCCCAGGTCGCTGATCAGCACGGTGCCGACGGTGCCGGCCTCGGCCCACCGCCGGTAGGTCGCGGCCTCCTCGTCCGCGGTGCCCACCAGGTGCACCAGCAGGTGACGACCGTGCGCGACGAGCACCTGCTCGATGCCGTCGATCAGCGCGGTGCGGAACGGGTCGAGCCCCCGGTGGCCCGGGGTGCGCCGAACGACCGAGCCGACGGTGGTGGCGGGGTGCATCTGCGCAGTATGGCGTGGACCCTGTGCGATCATCACCCCGGCGGCGCCGCCGCCCCGTGACCGGCGACGCGGGAGGCCCGATGAGCGTGACCAGACCGGTCCGGTCGCGCCCCGCGAGCCGCGGCACCGTGCTGGACGCGATCCGGGTGCGCGGCTCGGCCAGCCGGGCGGAGCTCGCCGAGCTGACCGGCCTCACCCAGGCGACGATCTCCCACGTGGTGCGCGCCCTGCTGGACGAGGGGCTGCTGCGCGAGACCGGCGAGCGCGAGTACACCGGCGGCAAGCCCCGCACGCTGCTCACCCTGGAGGTCCGGGCGTCCTGCGCCGTCGGCGTCCAGCTCGGGGCGGACTGGGTCGTGGTCACGGTGGTCGACACGCTCGGTGTGATGATCGGCCGCAGCCGGGTGCGCGGCGCCCGCGGCAGCACGCCCGCCCAGGTCCTCGCGACGATCGCCGAGGTGGTCGACGAGCTGCTGGTCACCACCGGGGTGGACGGGGAGCGGATCGTCGGGCTCGGTGTGGCGACGCCCGGGCTGCTCGACGTGGAGCGCGGGCTGATCCTGCGCTCGCGGTCCCTGCCGGGCTGGGCGGGCTTCCCGCTGCGCGACGAGCTGGCGCGCCTGACCGGGCTGCCGGTGGTGGTCGACAACGACGCGACGGCCGCCGCGCTCGGTCAGTTCTGGGGCGGAGCGACCGCGAGGTCCCGCGCCCACGGCACGGTGTACATGGGCGCGAGCGTCGGCACCGGCATCGTGCTGGACGGCGCGGTGCTGCGCGGCGCCAGCTCGAACACCGGCGCGATCGGGCACCTGACCCTGCACCGTGGCAGCGTGTGGCGCGGCCGCACCGTGGAGGACGTCGTGGTGCCGCGCGCCGTCGCCGAGCGGGCCCGGGCGCTGGTCGCCGGCGGCACGGCCACCGCGATCCGGCTCAGCGCCGAGGGCGACTGGTTCGCCGACTTCGACGCCGTCGCCACCGCCGCCGTGCAGGGGGACGAGGTCGCGCTCGGGCTGGTCGAGGAGTCCGCCGAGCACCTGGGCGACGCGGTCCTCGCGGTGGCGAACATCCTCGACCTGGACTCGGTGGTGCTCGCGGGGCCGGCGTTCGCGGTGGCCGGGACCATCTACCTGCGGCACCTGGAGCAGCGGCTCGCCCAGGAGCTGTTCGCGGCGGAACGGCACCCGGTGCAGGTGGCGCTGTCCAGCCAGGTCGCCGACGCGGCGGCGGTCGGTGCGGCGGCCATGGTGCTGCAGCAGGCGCTCGCCCCGCGCTGAGGGCCCGCTCACCCCTTTCTTGACTTCGTTAAGTAACCACGGCGAGACTGGTCGCGTGCCGCAGCGGAGCGGCACGACGGCACGACGGAAGGGGCCTCATGCCCTCGCTCAGCCTCGATGGTTCCTGGACGACGACGGCCGTGGCGGGCGAGGCCCCGCCGGAGCTGCTGGGGCGCGCGGTCCCCGCGACCGTGCCGGGCTCCGTGCACCTGGACCTGCTGGCCGCCGGGCTGATCGACGAGCCCTTCGACGGCGACAACGAGGCCGCCCAGCAGTGGATCGGCTCGACCGTGTGGCGGTTCGCCCGCACGTTCACCTGGACCCCCGACGGTGCGGACCGGCACGACCTGGTCGCGCTCGGTCTGGACACGCTGGCCACCGTGGTGCTGAACGGCACCGTCGTCGCGCAGACCGCCAACCAGAACCGCTCCTACCGCTGGGGCGTGGACCACCTGCTGGTGCCGGGCGAGAACGCGATCGAGATCACCTTCGACGCCCCGGTGCCCGCCGCCGAGCGGCGCGAGCGGGAGAACGGCGGCCCGCTGTTCTACGTCAACCACCACCCGTACAACGCGATCCGCAAGACGGCCTCGAACTTCGGCTGGGACTGGGGCGTCGACGTCGCGACCTCCGGCATCTGGCGCTCGATCGCGGTCGAGGGCTGGAGCGGCGTGCGGATCGCGGACGTGCGGCCGCTGGTGGACGTCGCCGGCACGGCCGGGGTGCTCACCGCGCACGTCGACCTGGTGGACGACGGCGTCCCGCAGGTGCACCCGGTGCGGGTCACGGTCTCCCGGGAGGGCCGCACCGTCGAGGGGAGCGGCGAGGTGCGCGGCTCCGGCGCGGTGACCGTGGTCGTGCCGGACGTCGACCTGTGGTGGCCGCGCGGGCACGGCGAGCAGCCGCTCTACGACGTCGAGGTCACCGTCGCGGACGCCGCGCGGCCCACCACCTGGCGGCACGCGCTCGGCTTCCGCACCGTGCGGCTGCGCACCGAGGCCGACGCGCTCGGCCACCCGTTCGAGCTGCTGGTCAACGACCGCCCGGTGCACGTGCGGGGCGCCAACTGGATCCCGGACGACGCCTTCGTCACCCGGATCGACCGCGCCCGCCTCGAGCGCCGCGTCGCCGACGCCACCGACGCGCACATGAACCTGCTGCGCGTCTGGGGCGGCGGCATGTACGAGTGGGACGACCTGTACGAGATCTGCACCCGCGAGGGTGTGCTGGTCTGGCAGGACTTCCTGCTGGCCTGCGCCGCGTACGCCGAGGAGCCGTGGCTGGCCGACGAGATCGAGGCCGAGGCCCGCGAGGCCGTCACCCGCCTGGCGAGGCACACCAGCCTGGTGCTGTGGAACGGCAACAACGAGAACCTGGTCGGCTTCGCCGAGTGGGGCTGGCGCGGCACGCTGGCGGGCCGGACGTGGGGCGACGGCTACTACCGCACGCTGTTCCCGGCGATCCTGGCCGAGCTCGACCCGACCCGGCCGTACATCCCCGGCAGCCCGTACTCCGCGGACGCGCACCTGTCCCCCAACCTGCCGAGCGACGGCACGGTGCACATCTGGGACGTGTGGAACGAGAAGGACTACCGCGCCTACGCCGACTGGCACCCGCGGTTCGTCGCCGAGTTCGGCTTCCAGGGCCCCGCCGCCTGGACCACCCTGTTCGACGTGGTGCACGACAGCCCGCTCGACCCGGACGGCCACGAGCTGCTGGTGCACCAGAAGGCGAACAACGGGAACCTCAAGCTCGCCCGCGGCCTGCGCGGCCACCTGCCCGAGCCGCGCACCGTCGACGACTGGCACTTCGCCACGCAGCTCAACCAGGCGCACGCCCTGCGGTTCGGCATCAGCCACTTCCGCTCGCTGGCGCCGACCTGCTCCGGGACCGTGGTCTGGCAGCTCAACGACGACTGGCCGGTGGTCTCCTGGGCGGCCGTCGACTTCGCGGAGCGCCGCAAGCCGCTCTGGTACGCGCTGCGCGACGTCTACGCGCCGCGGTTCGCCACCATCCAGCCGGTCGGGCCGGACACGTCGGCGCTGGTCGGGTCCCTGGCAGCCGGCCCCGCGGACCGCTACGCGCCGGTGGACGCCGCACCGGTCACCCACGCCCTGGTGCTGCACGACGACACCGACGAGGGCTTCACCGGCGAGGTCGAGGTGCGCCGGCTCACCCTGGACGGGGTGCTCCGGGCCGGCTGGTCCGCCGCGGTGACCGTCCCGCCGCGCGGCACCGCCCGGGTCCCGCTGCCCGCCGGGCTCACCGCCTCGTCCGACCCCGCGCGCGAGGTCGTGGTCGCCACGATCGGCGGCGGCTTCGCCCGGGTGCTGCTCGACCTCGGCGAGGTGGTGGACCAGGACCTCGACCCCGACGCGCTGGAGGCCGACGCCCGACCGACCGACGACGGCGCCGTGGTGACCGTGCGCGCCCGCTCGTACCTGCGGGACGTGACGGTCCTGGCCGACCGCGCGCACCCCTCGGCCCGGGTGGACGACGCCCTGGTCAGCCTGCTGCCCGGCGAGGAGGCCACCTTCGTGCTCACCGCCGACGGGCCGCTGGACCCGCGGGCCGTGCTCGACCCCCGGGTGCTCCGGCACGCCGGGCAGCTCCGCGGGGCTCCGGTGGGCGAGCCGCTCACCGGCACCACCGCCCCTGCGAGCACGGGTGCGGAGCGGCGCGGATGACCGCCGACGTCCGCGCGCCGTCGCCGTGGGCCGCACCCGACCCGCTCGGCCCCCGCCGGTTCCCGGAGCGCTTCGCCTGGGGCGTCGCCACGGCGGCCTACCAGATCGAGGGGGCCGGGCACGAGGACGGGCGGACCGACTCCATCTGGGACGTCTTCGCCCGGGTGCCCGGCGCCGTGGAGAACGGCGACGACGGCGAGGTCGCCTGCGACCACTACCACCGCTACCCCGCCGACGTGGCCCTGATGCGCGACCTCGGCGTCGGCACCTACCGGTTCTCCACCTCGTGGGCGCGCATCCGACCCGACGGCGGCCCGGTGAACCCGCAGGGCCTCGCCTTCTACGACCGCCTGGTCGACGAGCTGCTCGGTGCCGGCATCGACCCGTGGCCGACCCTCTACCACTGGGACCTGCCCCAGGCGGTCGAGGAGCAGGGCGGCTGGACCTCCCGGGACACCGCCGAGCGGTTCGCCGAGTACGCCCTGGACGTGCACGCCGCGCTCGGCGACCGGGTGCGCTCGTGGACCACGCTGAACGAGCCGTGGTGCTCCGCCTTCCTCGGCTACGCCGGCGGGCAGCACGCCCCCGGCGTCCGGGACGACGTCGCCTCGCTGCGCGCCCTGCACCACCTCAACCTGGCGCACGGCCTGGCGGCCCGGGCGCTGCGCGGGGCCGACCCGGACGCGCTCCTCGGCGTGACGCTGAACTTCTCCCGCTACGCGCCCGAGGACCCGACCAGCGCCGCCGACCGGGACACCGTGCGCCGGCTGGAGGACGCCCAGTACCGGGTGTTCACCGAGCCGGTCCTCCGCGGCGCCTACCCCGCGGGCTTCCTCGCCGACGTCGCCGGCCTGTGGCCCGACGACCTGGTGCACGACGGCGACCTGGCCACCATCGCCGCGCCGATCGACGTGCTGGGCGTCAACTACTACAGCTCCTGGCTGATCGGCGCCCCCGACGGCTCCGGCACCGTCTCCCCCTCCGGCGCCTCCGCCGATGCCGGGGTCTCCCCCTGGCTGACCGCCCGCGAGTCCCGCTGGGTGCCCACCCGGGCCACCCGCACCGCCATGGACTGGGAGAACCACCCCGGCGCGTTCCGCGAGCTGCTGCTCGACCTGCACCGCGACCTCACCGGCCCCGCCGGCGTGCACCTCGTGGTCACCGAGAACGGTGCCGCCTACGGGGACGACGTGCGGGTGGACGGCGTCGTCCAGGACCTCGACCGGATCACCTACCTGCGCGAGCACCTCGCCGCCGTGCACCAGGCCGTCGAGCAGGGCGCCGACGTGCGCGGGTACCTGCTGTGGACCCTCCTGGACAACTACGAGTGGGCGTACGGGTACGGCAAGCGGTTCGGCCTGGTGCACGTCGACCGGGACACCCTGGCCCGCACCCCCAAGGCCAGCGCCGCCTGGTACGCCGACGTCGTCCGCACCGGCACCCTGCCCTGACGCCCCCGCCCCGCCGGACGCCGGACGGGCGGCGTCAGGCGCGCACCCGGGTCGCCCAGAACGCCACCGCCGCCGCGGCCGCGACGTTGAGCGAGTCCACCCCGCCGGCCATCGGGATCCGCACCGTGAGGTCGGCCGCCGCGATCGTCGCGGGCTTCAGCCCGTCGCCCTCCGCGCCGAGCACGAGCGCGAGCCGCTCGGGCGGGTCCGCCTCGAGCGCGTCCAGGCCGATCGAGTCGTCCGACAGGGCCAGCGCCGCGGTGACGAAGCCCGCCTCCCGCAGCGTCGCGACGCCCCCGGGCCACGGGTCGACCCGGGTCCACGGCACCTGGAACACCGTGCCCATCGAGACCCGCACCGACCGGCGGTAGAGCGGGTCGGCGCACCGCGGCGTGACGAGCACCGCGTCCACCCCGATCGCGGCGGCGGACCGGAACGCCGCCCCGACGTTCGTGTGGTCCACCAGGTCCTCCAGCACCGCGACGCGCCGCGCGCCGGCCAGCACCGAGGCGACGGACGGCAGCGCGGGCCGGTGCATGGCCGCGAGCGCCCCGCGGTGCACGTGGAACCCGGTGACCGCCTCCAGCACGGCGGGCTCGGCGACGAAGACCCGCACGGGTTCGCCGTCCGGGTCCCGCGCGGTCAGCATCTGCGTCAGGTCGGGCAGCCAGCGCGGCGAGACGAGCACGGACCGCGGCCGGTGCCCGGCGGCGAGCGCCCGGCCGAGCACGGTGCTGCTCTCGGCGATGTACAGGCCCTTGGCGGGCTCGTGCCGCGAGCGCAGCGCGACGTCGGTCAGCGAGACGTAGTCGGCGAGCCGCTCGTCGTCGGGATCGGTCAGGGGGACGATGTCGAGCGCGGGCACGCCCGACATCATCCGGGTCTCAGCCGAGGAACTCCAGCGCGGCGGCGACCAGCAGCCGCCGGCCCGCCGCGATCGTCGGCTCGTCGAGCGGCGCGAACTGCGCGGTGTGGTTGCCGGGCACCGCCGCGGAGAACCCGGACGCCTCGCCCTCGGGGAACAGCGCGGGGTCCATGCCGCCCCAGAACCAGAACGCGTACGGCACCGGGTCCCCCTCGTACCGGCCCTTCGGCAGCCCGTACTCGGAGAAGTCCTCGGACCCCATGAGCGGCTCGGCGGTGCGCACGGCGCCCGCGGGCATGACGGCCTGCTGCGCGGCCATGACCCGGTCGACGACCTCGGCGGTGTTGACCGTGGCCGGCGGGTTCTCCCGCAGGGTGACGGTCGGCGGCTCGGGGCAGCCGGCCGCGGCCGCCTCCGCGCCGACGATCCGCTCGACCGCTGCCACGGCGCGGGCCATCGACGCGTCCGACCGCGCGCGCAGGTTCACGGTGAACGTCGCGGTGTCCGGGATGATGTTCGACTTCCTGCCCGCGTGGAAGGTGCCGACGGTGACGACCAGCGGGTCCTCCGGCGAGGTCTCCCGGGAGGCGATCGCCTGCAGCCGGGTGACCGCGTAGGCCGCGGTGAGGATCGGGTCGACCGTGACGAACGGCCGGGAGCCGTGCCCGCCGCGCCCGTGGATCGTCACGTCCAGGGTCGCCGCGGCGGCCATCAGCAGGCCGCGCGAGTGGTTCGCCACCCCGGCGGGCAGCGGACCGACGTGCTGGCCGAGCGCGACGTCCGGCTTCGGGAACCGGGTGAACAGGCCGTCGGCGAGCATCGCGCTCGCGCCGGTCGCGGTCTCCTCCGCGGGCTGCCCGACGACCAGCAGCGTCCCGGCCCAGGCGTCGCGCGCACCGGCGAGCGTGTCCACCGCGGCCGCCAGCGTGGTGACGTGCATGTCGTGCCCGCACGCGTGCATGGTCGGGACGGTCTGCCCCGCCGGGTCCACGTCCGTGTGCCGGCTCCGGAACGGCAGGCCGGTGTCCTCCAGCACGGGCAGCCCGTCCATGTCCGCGCGCAGCATCACCACGGGGCCGTCGCCGTTGCGCAGCACCCCCACCACGCCGGTGCCGCCGACGCCCTCGGTGACGTCCAGGCCGGACGCGCGCAGCTCCGCGGCGAGGGCCGCTGCCGTGCGGTGCTCGCGGCCCGACAGCTCGGGGTGCGCGTGCAGGTCGCGGTACAGGTCGCGCCAGTGCGCGGCGCGCGGGTCGGCCGCGTCGAGCACGCGGGCGGCGCGCGAGCGGTCGGCGGGCACGGCCTGCGGCGCAGGGTCGGACGGGGCGGCGTCGACGGACACGGGGGGTCCTCTCGCAGGTGGACGGGTCCGCAGCACGGTACCCCGCGCGGCGCGGCGCCGCGCCGCCCTACCCGTCGCGGTGGTCCCCCTGCCGCAGGGGCGGCGACCGCCCTACCATCGGCCCATGCGGTACGGGGTCCTCGGTCCCGTTGAGCTCGTGACCGCGGCGGGGACGGAACCCGTCCGCGGCTCGCGTCAGCGCGCACTCCTCGCGGTGCTGCTCGCCCACCGCGGCGCCCTGGTCCCCCGGGAGCGGCTCATCGTCGCGCTGTGGCCCGAGGGGCCGCCGCCGAGCGCGGAGCACACCCTGCACAGCCACGCGTCCCGCGTGCGGGGGCTGGTCGGCGCGGACCTGCGGGCGGTCCCCGGCGGGTACCGGCTGGACCCGCAGGACCTCGACGCCGACCGGTTCGACCGCGCGCTGCGGGCGACGGTCCGGGGACGCACCGGGGGTGACGAGGACGCGAACGGGGCGGTGCAGACGCTCGCGGCCGCGCTCGCGCTCTGGCGCGGGCCGGCGTTCGGGTCGGAGGCCGACCTGCCGGAGGTCCAGGCCGAGGCCGAGCGGCTGGACGCCGCGCGCCGCACCGCCCACGAGGCCCTCGCCCGCGCCCTGCTGGCGACCGACCCGGCGGGGGCGGCCGAGGCCGCCGAGCGGGCCCTCGACGGCGACCCCTACCGGGAGGGCGCGTGGGCGCTGCTCGTCCGGGCCCGCACCGCCGAGGGCCGACCCGGCGAGGCCGTGCTCGCCTACCTGCGCGCCGCCGCCGCGCTGGACGAGATCGGGCTGCTGCCGTCGCACGAGCTGCACGCCGCGCACGCGGCGGCGCTCGCGGCGGGCCGGGCCCGGCGCCCGGCACCCCGCGCACCGGTGCGCGACCGGCCGCGCCCCTCGGAGGCGCCGGCGGGGGCGGCCGCGGGACCGCCGGCGGCCCGTCCGCGGACGCCCGCCCCGCGGCCCGTCCCGTCCGGTGCCGGGACCGTCCCCCGCACGCGCACCTCCTTCGTCGGGCGGGAGGACGAGGTCGCGGCGATCCGCGACCTGCTGCCCCGCGCACCGCTCGTCACTCTCGTCGGCCCCGGCGGGGTGGGCAAGACCCGGCTCGCGCTGGAGGTCGCGC
>DAMBCY010000118.1:0-3677 GCA_032056255.1 Cellulomonas sp.
TACCAGGACCTCAGCGACGCCCCGCCGACCCCCGAGGCCGCCACCACCGTGCCGGCGGTGCCCTACTTCACCTGGGGCCCCGGCCCGCTGCGGGTCTGGCTCCCGCTGCGCCAGGAGGACCCGGCCCTGTGACGACGTACCGACCCGACGGCGGGCACGCGCCCGCCCCGGCCCGACCGGTCCCCGGTCCCGCCGCACCCGGTGACGGCGCCGCACCGCGCCTGTTCGACCTCGGCGCGATCCGGCTCACGGACGGGCCGTTCGCCCGGGCGCAGCGCACCGACCTGGCGTACCTGCTCGGCCTGGACCCGGACCGCCTGCTCGCGCCGTACCGGCGCGAGGCAGGGCTGCCGACCGCAGCGGAGCCCTACGGGTCGTGGGAGTCCCTGGGCCTGGACGGGCACATCGGCGGGCACGCGCTGTCCGCGGCATCCCTGATGTGGGCGGCGACGGGGGACGACCGCGCCGCCGGCCTGGCCCGGGCGCTCGCCGACGGGATGGCCGCCTGCCAGGACGCCCTCGGCACCGGCTACGTCGGCGGGGTCCCGGGCGGCGTCGCGCTGTGGCGCTCGGTCGCCACGGGCGACGCGGAGGCCGGCACGTTCGACCTCGGCGGAGCCTGGGTGCCCTGGTACAACGTGCACAAGACCTTCGCGGGGCTGCTCGACGCCGCCCGGTACGCCCCCGCCGACGTCGCGGACCGGGCGTCCCGCGCCGCCGTCGGGCTCGGCGACTGGGGGGTCCGGCTGTGCGACCGCCTGGACGACGCGGCGTTCGCCCGCATGCTGCGCACCGAGTTCGGGGGCATGTGCGAGGCCTACGGCGACCTCGCCGAGCTCACCGGCGACCCCCGCTACACCGCCCTGGCCCGCCGGTTCGCCGACGAGACGCTGCTCGCCCCGTTGCGGGCCGGGCGCGACGCGCTCGACGGGCTGCACGCCAACACCCAGATCGCCAAGGTGGTCGGCTGGCCCGCCATCGGCGAGACCGACGCCGCCGTCGCGTTCGCGCGCCACGTCCTGGACCACCGCACCCTCGCGTTCGGCGGCACCTCCGTGTCCGAGCACTTCACGCCGGACGCCCTCGCCCACGTCACGCACCGCGAGGGCCCCGAGTCCTGCAACACCGCGAACATGATCGAGCTGGAGCGCCGGCTCTACGCGCTGCGCGGCGACCCGGCGATGCTGGACGCGGCCGAGCGGCAGCTCGTCAACCACGTGCTGTCCGCCCAGCACCCCGACGGCGGGTTCGTCTACTTCACGCCCGCGCGCCCCGGGCACTACCGCGTGTACTCCACCCGCGACGCGTGCATGTGGTGCTGCGTGGGCACCGGTCTCGAGACCTACGCCCGCCTCGGGGAGCTCGCGTACGCCCACGCCGGCGACGACCTGCTGGTGAACCTGCCGATCCCCTCGGCGCTCGACTGGGCCGAGCGCGGCGTGCGGGTCCGCGTCGCCTCGACCTACCCGCAGCCCGCGCCCGTGACGGACGTCGCGCTGACCGTCGAGGTCGACGCGCCGACCGAGCTGGCGGTGCACGTGCGCCGGCCGGCGTGGGCCCTCGAGGAGCCCGTGCCCACCCTCGACGGCGCGCCGGTCGCCACCACCGCCGAGCGCCCCGGGTACGTCACCGTCCGGCGGACGTGGCACGGCGGCGAGACCCTCGCCTGGAGCCTCGCCGCCGGACCCTCCGCGGAGCGCCTGCCCGGCTCCGACGGGTGGGTCGCCCTGCTCTGGGGGCCGGTCGCGCTGGCGGCACGCGGCGACGGCGACGACCTGACCGGCCTGCGCGCCGACGCCGCGCGCATGGGTCACATCGCCCACGGCCCGCTCCGCGCCCTGGTGGACGCCCCGGTCCTGGTCGGGACCGGCGAGGAGCTCGCCGCGGCGCTCGTCCCGGTCGGGGGAGGCCGCTTCGTGCTCGACCACCACGAGGGTCGCCTCGGGCTCGAGCCGCTGTCCACGCTGCACGACACCCGGTACACGCTCTACTTCCCCGTCGTCGGGGCCGTGCGTGACGTGCTCGCCCGGAGGGCGGCGCTCGGCGCCCTCGACGAGGAGCAGCTCCGGCTGGCAGCGCGCACGGTCGACGCGGTCGCGTGCGGCGAGCAGCAGCCGGAGACCGACCACGGCTACCGCGGTGCGCACACCTGGACCGGTGCCGTGGGGGGCCGGCACTGGCGCGCCACCGGCGACCGCTTCTCCTACCGGCTCGTCGACCACCACGGGCAGGGCGGGATCGTGCGCGTGACCTACCTCGCGGAACCGGGACGGGCGCAGATCCTGGTCGACGGGGTCGAGGCCGGCGCGATCGAGGGGCAGGACGCCGCCGGGAACACCCGGACCGCCGACTTCCCCGTCACGCCCGGTGCGCACGAGGTCACGGTCGTGGCCCCTCCCGCGGGCCGGACGCCGCCGGTGATCGCCGTCCACCTCCTCACCGGGTCGTAGCCCGGCGGTCTGCCGACCGGCCGGGGCCGATCGTGACCGGGCCGGCCACCCGACGCACGGTGGGGGCCCGGGCCGGACGCGCGTCCTGCGCGGAGCCCCGTCCTGCCACGGCGTCGTCGTCAGGCGGTCCCGGGTCGGCTGGCGGCGCGGCGGTTCCTAGCCCGTCGTCGTGACCGGGCCGTACAGCGGCGGTTGCTCCTCGGCCATCTCCAGATCGGCTGTGGCCTGGATCAGCGCGAGCAGCCCGGGGTCGAGGCCCGGGGAGAACTCCTCGAACCGCTCCCGGGCGATCGTGCTCGGCACCCCGGCAGGCGCCTGCTCGCTCGCGTCCAGGTCGGTGCCGTCCTTCGACGGGGACATGCCGCGGACGATCTTCCCGGCCTCGGAGGACGCCGTGAGGTCGAACGTGTACTGCTTGCTCTGCAGACCGAGGTCGACGAGCTTCTTCACCTCGGGGAACCTCTCGGCGTTCGTCCTCGGGATGGGCAGGGCCTTCGCCCAGTCCACCCCGAGGGTCTCCAGCGCCCGGGCGTAGGCGTTCTCGTGCGCCTGGTCCCGCACGATCAGGTACGCGATGGTCGAGCGGGCCGTCTTGTTCGCCGTCATCTCGTAGATCCGGCACTTCTGCAGCCGCCCGGTCGACTCGAGCATGAGGTTGTACAGCAGGTCGAGCACGAGGTTGCCGGAGTTGTAGACGTAGGACCCGCTCCACGGGTTGCCGGCCGCGTCCACCGGCAGCGCGCCCTGGGCCGCCACCAGGTAGTGGTGGACGTTGCCCTGGTCGAGGGCGAGCCCCAGCGGCGTGGCCCCGCCTCCGCCCGGCTTGTCCAGCGGGTCGGTCTTCTTGCCCTGGTACCGCGGCGACCCGTCGAGCAGCCGGGCGATCGTGGTGCCGATCAGCTCGACGTGGCTGATCTCCTCGGTGCCGATGCCCTGCAGCAGGTCGCGGTACGGCTTGCCCGCGGGCCCGCGGAAGTTCATCGACTGGAACAGGTACTGCATCATCGTGCGCATCTCGCCGAACTGCCCGCCCAACCCCTCCTGGAGGGCGTTGGCGGCCGCCGGGTCCGGCTCGTCCGGGGCGATCTCGTTGATCAGGCGCTGAACGTGGAAGTACATGCGCGTGCCTCTCTGGCAGCGGTGCGCGGCGGGCGTCCGCTCGGCGGACGCAGGAGCCCGGCGGCCGCCGGGCTGTCCGGGAGACGGCACGTGGCGGCAGCGCGACGT
>DAMBCY010000118.1:3687-10594 GCA_032056255.1 Cellulomonas sp.
CGCGACGTGGCTCTCGAGAGGGTGTCACCTCCGACACCCGATGTGGTGCGTTCGGCCGCACCGGGGCGGCCCACCCCGTCACGGTAAGCCCGGACCACCCGGCCGACCACCGCAGCCGAGCGCCGCGGGATCCTTCCCCGCAACCACGCCGAGGGCCGTCATCCGCGGGCTGGCGTGCGCGACGGCACCCAGAGGCGAGCGCCGACGGTCCGCAGCGGCCCGTCGCGATCGAGGCGATCAACCGCTGCCCGCGCGTCGTGGCGACGCTGCTCAGGTGCTGAGCCGCGGCTCGAGGCGGGGTGCCGGTCTGCCGTAGTGGTAGCCCTGGGCGTGCGAGCAGCCGTGGACGGTCAGCCACTCGGCCTGGGCCGGCGTCTCGACGCCCTCGGCGACCACGTCGAGCCCCAGGGCGGTGGCCATCGCGAGGATCGCGGTCACGACGGGCATCGGCTGCGCGGGGCTGGTGAGGGCGCTGACGAACGAGCGGTCGATCTTGAGGATGTCGACGTGCAGCTGCTCGAGCCGGCTCAGGCTCGAGTGACCGGTGCCGAAGTCGTCGATCGCGAGCCGGACACCCGCGGCGCCGAGGGCGGCGAGGTTCTCCCGGACCGACAGCGTGTCGAGGCTGAAGTCGCTCTCGACGAGCTCGATCACCACCTGCTCCGGGGCCAGCCCCGCGGACGCCACGTGCCCGATGACGCGGGCGGCGTACGTCGGGTCCTGGAGCTCGGCGCCGGAGGCGTTGACGCTGACGGCCATCGCCCCGCCGTCGGCCCGCGGGGGCCAGGTCGCGGCGGTCCGGCAGGCCGTGGCGACGATCCAGTCCCCGAGGTCGAGCATCACGCCGGTCCGCTCCGCGACGTGGATGAACTCGTCGGGCCGGACGACGCGTCCGTCGGGCGGGAGCCAGCGCACCAGCGCCTCGGCCTTGTCGACCTCACCGGTCCGGAGGTCGACGATGGGCTGGAAGTGCAGGGCGAGCTCCCCGTCGCGGAGCGCCCGCCGGATCGTCTCGCCGTCGCGGACGCTGCTCACGTCGGCCGCGACGACGGTCTGGCCGGCCCCGCGCCGCTTGGCCGCGTAGATCGCGCTGTCCGCCCGCAGCATCAGCATGGTGAGCGACTCCCCGGGCGCGCACCAGGCGACGCCGGCGGTGAGGCTCACCTGCGGGGTGGCCGACCGCATCGCCGCCAGCAGCCCGTCCACGTCCTGGGCGGTGGCGTCGTCGACCAGCAGGGTGAACTCGTCCCCGCCGTGCCGCGCCAGCATCGCCGTGTCCGGCAGGGTCCGGGCCCAGGCCCGGCCGGTCTCCATCAGCAGCCGGTTGCCCTGGCCGAACCCGCGGCGCTCGTTGACCGCGTGGAACTCGTCGAGGTCGATCACCACGAGCGCTGCCCGCCGCGCGCCGTCGAACCGGCGGAGGAACTCCTGCGCGTGGCGTTCGAACCCGCGCCGGTTCGGGAGCCCGGTGGTGTAGTCGCGCTCGGCGAGGTCGCCCGCGCGCACCAGCCAGCTGACCACCACCGCGAGAGTGAGGGCGACCCCCGTCCCACGCACCATCTCCTGCGGGCCGAGCAGCTCGTTGCCCGTCAGCCCGGTCATGGCCAGTGCCGCGATGCCGGCACAGTGCGCCCAGGCGACCGGCTGCGGGTACAGGTAGAAGGTCGGCAGCCCCACGAGCAGGTACAGCATCGACACCGAGATCGCGGCGGCGGGATCGGCGGTGACGTGCACGGCGAGGGAGACCAGGACCGCCCCCACGGCGGTCGACGCGTTGACGACCCACGCGCGCGGGGCCCGCATCCGCAGGAACACCGGGGCGACGAGGACGAGCAGGACGTTGCCCACGAGCCGCAGCGGCGACTCCGCCATCCGGTCGTCACGTGCCACCCAGGCCGCGATGCCGATCACCCCCGTCGCGCCGTACAGCAGGCACAGCAGCCGCCCGATCATCGGACCGGCGGCCACGGCGGGGCGCCGCCAGGTGAGCGTGGGGCGGGCCACGCGCGCGGGCGTGCGGGTCGGGGACACGACGTTCCTTCGATCGGGGACGGGGGAGAGCGCGGGGTGGGCGCCGCTCGGCCCGCATCCTCCGGGCCCGGCGCTCCCCGCAGCACCGATCGACCAGGACCGATCCCGGGAAAGCGCTTCGGCGGGCGAACTTCAGGCGCGGTGTGCAGCCCCGGAGCGCGCGGACCCGGGCGGTCCGGGCGCACGCGGCGTCGAGCGACACAAGCGCCCACCTGCTGAACGAGGGCTGGAACACCGACCGCACCTTCGGCAACCTGGACCCAGGTCATGAGCGCCAGCGTCAAGCCCCGGCTCGCTGGCCGGCAACCCTCCCTCCGCGGCGGGGTGCCCCGGGTGACGACCTGGCCCGCCCCGTCCGGGGTGCGGGCAAGCGCGGGGTGTCGGCGTGTCGGCGGTGCCCCCTCGTCCAGGGAGCTGAACCGCCCGTGCCTGTTGCCACCTACTCGGAGACCCGCCTCGAGCAGACCGACGACGGCGCGTTCCGTCGCCAGGCCAACCGCTTCACGCGACGGTTCGGCCCGGGAGCGGATCAGGCGGCGCCCGAGCCGGGCCGCTACCGCCTGGTCGTCTCGACGGGGTGCGGCTGGTCGCGCCGGCAGCTGATCGTCCGCAGGGTGCTCGGACTGCAGGACGCGATCTCGGTCGGGTACGTCTCGCACCGTGACGACGACGGCTGGCTGTTCGCGGGACAGCCCGGCGGACGGGACGCCGTGCTGGGCGTCGAGCGGCTCAACGACGTGTACCGCCGGTCGGCGGCGTTCGAGGGCCGGGGCACGGTCCCCGCCCTGGTCGACCTGCACACCGGCGAGGTCGTCACGAACGACTACCACACGCTCAGCGTCGATCTCGCGACCGCGTGGCGGCCCTGGCACGCGGCCGACGCCCCCGACCTGTACCCGGAGGGGCTGCGCCCGCAGATCGACCTGCTCAACCAGCAGCTGTTCGACGACGTGAACAACGGCCCGTACAAGGTGCTGTTCGCCCGGTCGCCGGCCGCCGCGCGGGCGGCCCTCGGCGTGCTCGAGGCGCGGCTGGCGGATCTCGACCACCGGCTCACCACCCGGCGGTACCTGTTCGGCGAGCGGCTCACGGACTCCGACGTGCGCCTGTTCGTCACGCTGCTGTCCTACGACCGGGGCTACCGGCCGAGCATCCCGGCCGAGGTCGGACCGACCGCGGCGGTGGCGGACTTCCCGCACCTGTGGGCCTACGCCCGCGACCTGTTCGCCACGCCGGGGTTCCAGGAGGAGCGCGAGCTCGTCTCCACCGGGGTGCTCCCGCACCCGGACGGGACCTGGACCGTCGGGTTCGGCGAGCGCGGGCCGCTGGTCGGGCCGGACCCGCTCACCGCGTGGCGCGAGCCGCACGGGCGGGAGTCCCTGACCGGGTCGCCGCTCACGTCGGGCCCCGGTGCGGCGGGCAGCGCCGACCTGTGGCGCTGGGCCGCCACCGCCTGACCGCCCGCCCGCTCCCCGTCCGTTCCCCGCCCGCGGTCCGTCCCCGGCGCCACGTCCCTGGTGGTGCCGTGCCCTCCCCACCCCCGAGGAAGCTCACCATGCCCGCTTCGCCGCACCCCGCCGTCGTCCCGACCGTCACCCTGGCCTCCGGTCTCGAGCACCCGCAGATCTCCTTCGGGACCGGGAAGATCTTCGAGCGGGTGCCGTTCGAGCGGGCCGTGACCCTGCTGCGGGCGGCGCACGCCGCCGGGGTGCGCGCGTTCGACGTCGGCAACTACAACGGCATGCCGGGCGTGCCGGGGATCGCGCACGCGGACGTGCTGTTCCGTGCGGCCATCGCCGAGGCGGGCATCGCCCGGGACGACTACGTGCACGTGCAGAAGATCTGGAACTGGCACTACCCGCTGGAGTCCTACGCGGTCCAGCTGCGCCGGCACCTGGACCGCGTGGGCGTCGAGCGGGCCGACGTGGGCGTCTTCGGGTCGTTGTACGACCGGGACATCCCGCTGCCCGAGCTGGTCGAGCAGGTCGGGGGGCTGGTCGAGTCCGGGCTGCTCGGCGCCTGGGCGATCAACAACTGGCCGGCGGCGCGGGCCGCGGCGGTGGTCGACGAGGCCGAGCGGCAGGGCGTGCGCGCCCCGGAGTTCGTCCAGCTCGCGTACAACGTCGCGCGGCGCGCCATCGCCGAGGGGGAGCCGTACCAGGCGGTCTTCGCGCGCACCGGGCTCGGGGTGCAGGCGTCGGTGGTCTTCCAGTCCGGGCTGCTCGTCGGCGACGGCGAGGCCAGGGCCTGGGGCTCCTCGGACGTCGTGCTGGAGGAGCTGGCGGCGGCCACCGGCCGGTTCGACGCCGCGGCGGCGGGGCTGGGGGCCTCCCGCGCGGCGCTGGCCCTGGCGTTCGTGCTCACCCACCCCGCGGCGCACCGCCTCGCGCTCATCGGGTTCAGCCGCGTGGCGCAGCTCGACGACGCCCTGGGCGCGTTCGACCTGCTCGACCGCGTCGGGCGCGAGGGCGTGCGTGCCGCGGTCGCGGACCTGTGGCTCGACGAGGGGGTCACCGACCCGCACCGCGGCGTGCACTAGGACCCGGCCCCGCTCCTGGAGCCCGCACCCGTCGCGGAGACGGTGTGAGCGCGCTCGCCACCGCCGAGCAGCAGCTCGCCGGGTTGCCGCGGGCGCGCCGCTGGGCCGCGCTCGCCGGGGCCCCCGGCCTGCGGTTCCCGTGGCGCGTGCGGTACCTGGCGTCGCGGGTGGCGACAGCGGTCCTCGCGGTCTGGGCGGTGCTGACGATGGTGTTCGTCGCGATGCACGCCAGCGGGAACCCGGCGTCGTTCCTCGTGTCGGCCGCGGCGGGGACCGACCAGATCGCGCGGGTCAGCGCCCTGATGGGCTTCGACCGGCCCCTGCCGGTGCAGTACGCGGTCTTCCTCGGGAACGCGGTGACCGGGCGGTTCCCGGACTCCTTCCAGTACCGGGAGAACCCGTTCCCGGTCGTGCTGGAGCGGCTGCCGGCCACGCTGACGCTCGGTGCGCTCGGCCTGGGCATCGGGGCGGTGACCGGGTTCGCGCTCGGGCACCTGGCCGCGTCACCCCGCTGGCACCGGTGGGGACGCCTGGCCCTGAGCGTCTCCACCGCCCTGGAGGCGATCCCGACCTTCCTGTTCGGCCTGGTGCTGATCTGGGTGTTCGCGGTGTCGCTCGCGGTGCTGCCGTCCTCCGGCTCGGGGACCTGGCGGACGGCGCTCATGCCGGTGGCGGTCATGGTCGTGGCGACCGTCCCCGCGGTCGCGCGCGTGTTCCGCACCGCGGCGGCGGACGCCTGGGAGCAGGACCACGTCCGCACGGCCCGGGCCACCGGGGCACGGGAGGCGGTGGTCGCGTGGCGGCACGTCGGGCTGAACGCCCTGCCGCCGGCGCTGAGCGTGGTCGGGGTGTCGGCCGGGGTCATGTTCGGCGGCGCGATCGTCACCGAGACGCTGTTCTCCTGGCCGGGGATCGGGCAGCTGTCGGTCTCCGCGGTGACCGCGTTCGACATCCCGCTCGTGCTCGCGTGCGTGACGGTCACGGCCGTCGGGTTCGTCCTGGCGTCCCTGCTCGTCGACCTGGCCGCGGCGGCGCTCGACCCGAGGAGCGCCCGTGGCCGTCGCTGACGCCCTCCCCGCGGTCCCCGTCCTCGCCCGCCCGGTCGCGAGGAACGGCCGGGCGCGCCTGGTCACCGGGACGCTGCTGATCGCGGTCGTGCTCGCCGCGACGCTCGTCGGCCCGGCGGTGTGGCGGCACAGCCCGCTGACGCAGGACCTCGGCTCGATCCTGGCCGCGCCCGGTGCCGCGCACCCGCTGGGGACCGACCAGCTCGGGCGCGACACCCTGGCCCGGGTGCTCGCCGGCGGCCGCACCAGCCTGGCGCTGACCGTGCCGGCGACCGCGCTCGCCACGCTCGTCGGGCTGCTCGCCGCGGTCGTCGCCGTGACGGGTCGCCGGCGGGACTCCGTCGTGGGCCGCGTCGCGGACATCCAGCTCGCCATCCCGAGCCTGCTGGTCGCGATCGTGGTCGTGGTGTTCACCGAGCGCGGCACCGGCCCGCTGCTGGCGGTGCTCGTGCTGTCGAGCTGGGTGCTGCCGTTCCGCCTGCTGCGCACCGCTCTGACGGGGGTGCTCGCCCAGCCCTACGTGGAGGCCGCCCGCGTCAGCGGGCTCCCGGCGCGGCGGGTGCTGACCCGGCACGTGCTGCCGGCCGTGCTGCCGCACGTGGTCGTGGTGGCCGGCCTGGTCCTGGGCGGGGTGCTGATGCTCAGCACGAGCCTGGGCTTCCTCGGCGTCGGGGTGCGGCCGCCGACACCCGAGTGGGGGGCGCTGATCGCCGAGGGGCAGTCACAGCTCGGGGTCGCCTGGTGGATCTCGTTCGCCCCCGGTGCGGCCCTGGTGGCACTGCTCGTGGGCACGCAGCTGGTGGGCGACTGGTTCGCCGACCGGTACTCGCTGCGCGGCGTCGTCGGGAGGTCCGCATGACCGCCACCGCGGCCGACGCCGTCACGCGGGCGACGTCGCTGGACGTCCGGGACCTGCGCGTGGAGACCCTCGCGGGCCGACCCGTGGTCGCGGACGTCGGGCTGCGGCTCGAGCGCGGCCGGACCCTCGGCCTCGTCGGGGAGTCCGGCTCGGGCAAGAGCACCGTGGCCATGGCCGTCGCCGACCTGCTCCCGCACGGCCTGCGCACCACCGCGGGCCGGATCGTGCTCGACGGGACCGACCTGGGCCTGCTCGCGCCGCGGGCACGACGCCGGGCGACGGCGGCCGCCGTCGGGGTGGTGTTCCAGCACCCGTCGACCGCCCTGAACCCCCGGCTCTCGGTCGGCGCGCAGCTCCTGGCGGCGGTGCGCCGCGCGCCGGGGGAGTCGCGCCGGGCGCGGCTGGTGCGGG
>DAMBCY010000119.1:0-10461 GCA_032056255.1 Cellulomonas sp.
CCGCGCGGACTTCCCGACGGTGGCGCTCACCACGGTGTTCCGCCAGCTCGGCGACCCGCGCCTGACCGGTCTGCTCGACGCGGTGCGCGAGGGCGTCCTGGTCGAGCGCGCCCGTGCCGAGCTCGACGCCCGGACCGATCCCGACTTCGAGCCGCCCGCCGACGAGCTGTGGCTGACGCTCGCCCCCACCAACCGCGTGGTGACCGCCCGCAACCGCCGGCACCTCGACCGGCTGCCCGGCGGGTCCGTCGTGCACCACGCCGTCGAGCACGGGGACCTCGGCCTGTTCGACCCGCCCGTCGAGAGGGTGCTGGAGCTCAAGGTCGGCGCGCAGGTCATGCTGCAGACCAACGACCCCCTGGACCGCTGGGTCAACGGCACGCTGGCCAGGGTCACCCGGCTGCGGCGCGACGACGACGGCCTCGCGGTCACCGTCGAGCTGCCGGACGGCACCCACGCCGACGTGCGCCCGTTCACCTGGGAGGCGACCCGGCCCGTGGTCGACGGCGGTGCGCTGCGCCGCGAGGTCGTCGGCACCTGGACGCAGCTGCCGCTGCGGCTCGCCTGGGCGATCACCATCCACAAGAGCCAGGGCCAGACGCTCGACCGCCTGGTCGTGGACCTGCGCGGCGGGGCGTTCGACCACGGTCAGGTGTACGTCGCGCTGAGCCGGGTCACGTCGCTCGACGGGCTCGTGCTGACCCGGCCCGTGCTGCCGAAGGACCTCAGGACCGACCGGCGGGTCCTGCGGTTCCTGCGCGCGTCCACCTCCCCCGTCGCCGCCCGGCGGTGCGCGCTCGCCGTGCTCACCGTCGGCACCGAGGGCCGGATGTCCCGGCCGCGGCCCGTCGAGCTCGCCGTCGCGTTCGAGGACGGCACCGCGATCAGCACCCTGGTCAACCCGCAGCGCGACCTCGACGACGCCCGCACCGCGTACGGGATCACGGTCGACGACGTGCTGCTGGCCCCGACGCTCACCGACGTGTGGACCGCGATCGCGCCGCTGCTCGACGGGTGCGTGCCCGTCGGGGTCGGTGTCGACGCGACGCTCGGGCTGGTGGACCACGAGCTCAAGCGGCTCGGCACCGTCGTCCCGCTGCCGCTCGGCGCCGAGGTGCCGGCTCGCGCGCTGACACCGGCGGACCGGCTCGCGATCACCGGGGGCCGGTCCGCGCTGGCGCGGGCGCGCGCGGCCCTGGCGGTAGCGCAGCGGGCGGGGGTCGACCCGGCGGACGGCTCGCCGTTCGAGACGCCCGACGATCCCGGTGCGACCGGCACGACCGCGGACGGGACCTACCTGCTCACCCGCGACCCCGGCGTGCGCACGCCCGCGAGCGCCGCGCTGCCCACGGTGTCCGCGCTGCTGGACGCTAGCCGGCTGCTCAGCGCGGTCCTCGTCGGCGGGCACCCGGCACCGGAGTCCACGGTCGCGCCCGACTCCGCCGTCACCGCCGTCGTCCGCGACCTCGTCGCCGACCGGCTCACCGCCGCCGCCGCGCGCACCAGCGCGCTGCCGCCCGACCTGGTCGCCCGGCTCCGCGTGCTCGAGGACGTGCTGAGCATCCAGGTGGTCGACGCGATCCTGGCGACCGCCGGGGCCGGGCGACCCGCGATCGGCGACACGCTCGTCGCGGGGGCGCGGGTGTGCTTCACCGGCACGGCCGTCGACGCGTCCGGACGGGTCTGGACCCGCGAGGCGATGGTGGCGGCGGCCGTCGCCCGCGGGCTCGCGCCGGTGCCCGGCGTGACGAGGACGCGGTGCGACGCGCTCGTGGTCGCGGAGGTCGGGACGCAGTCGGGGAAGGCGCGCACGGCGAAGGAGCTCGGGAAGCCGGTGTACTCGGCGGCGGAGTTCTCCGCGTGGCTGGGCGCCGCGACCTGACCGCGGTCACCACCGGAACGGCACCAGGTGCCCCCGACGCTCAGGCCACCCCCGACGGCGCCCCCACCACCGACAGCAGCGCCAGCTTCTCGTGGCTCTCGCTGCCCGGCACCGCGGTGTAGACGAGCAGCACGTGCGCCTGGTCCGGGTCGAGCAGGATCTGGCAGCCGACCTCGACCAGCCCGACCTCGGGGTGCAGGTAGCGCTTGACCCCCGGCGGCCGGATCCCGACCTCCTGCTCCGCCCACACGGCGCGGAACTCCGCGCTGCGCGCGGTGAGCCGGTCGGCGAGGTGCGCCGCGGCCGACCCGGGTCCGCGCAGGGCGAGCACGCCGCGCAGCCCCGACGCGTACATCCGGGAGTAGAAGGCGTGGTCCTCGGCCGGGTGGCGCGCGCGGACGGCCGGGTCGGTGAACCACCGGTACCCGAGGCTCCGCGACGGGCCCGTGTACCCGCTCGCGTCCCCGACCAGAGCCGCGGCGAGCGGGGTCTGCCGGAGCGTCTCCCCCAGCTCCGTGACGATCTCCGCGGGGGTGTCGGCGAGCCGGTCGAAGATCCGCAGCATCCCGGGGCTCACGTGGTCGCTCCCGGGGCCCCGGGCCGGCGCCCGGTGGCCCGCGAGGTGGAACAGGTGGTCGCGCTCGTCCCGCGTGAGGTGCAGCCCCTGGGCGATGGACGCGATCATCTGCTCCGACGGCTGCGGCCCGCGCTCGCGCTCGAGGCGGGCGTAGTAGTCCGCCGACATGTGGCTGAGTGCCGCGACCTCCTCGCGGCGCAGCCCGCTGGTGCGGCGCCGCTGCCCGCGCGCCAGCCCGACGTCCTCCGGCTGCAGCACCGCGCGGCGGCGGCGGAGGAACGCGGCGAGCCCGGCTCGATCGATCATGCGTGCATCCTCCCCGCACTGCTGATCAACAACGCCGGGGTGATGACCCCGCCCGAGCGGCAGACCACCGCCGACGGGTTCGAGCTCCAGCTCGGCACGAACCACCTCGGCCACGTCGCGCTGACCGCCCGCCTGCTGCCGCTGCTGCGCGCCGGCCGCGCCCGGGTGGTGTCCCAGACGAGCGTCGCCGCGCGCCGCGGGTCGATCGACTGGGACGACCTGAACTCCGAGCGCCGGTACGACGGGATGCGCGCCTACCGGCGCTCGAAGATCGCGGTCGGCCTGTTCGGGCTGGAGCTCGGCCGCCGCAGCGCCGCCGCCGGCTGGGGCGTCACGAGCGCCGTCTCGCACCCCGGTGTCGCGCCGACCAGCCTGCTCGCGGCCCGCCCCGAGGTCGGGCGCTCGGCCGACACCGCCGGGGTCCGGATGATCCGCTGGCTGTCGGCCCGCGGCCTCGCCGGGACGCCGGACGGCGCCGGGCTGCCCGCGCTGCTGGCCGCGACCGCGCCCGACGGGGACGGGCGGTTCTACGGGCCCCAGGGGCTCGGGAACACGGCCGGGGCGCCCGGCGAGCAGCGGCTGTGGGCGCCGCTGCGGGACGCCGGCGAGGCGGCGCGGGTGTGGGAGGCGTCGCAGGGGCTGACCGGGGTGGCGTTCGCGGGGTGAGCGGTGCGGCGGCCGCCCCCGGGTCGCCGTCGACGAGCCCGCGGGCCGCTCGCCTCGTGCCGCCTCGGACCCTGGTCCCAGGCCGTGTCCGGAGCGAGGCATATCCTCGATCCCGCGCGCCCCGCACGGGGGTCGCGGTTCCGCAGTTCCCGGCAACGTCGCCACGAGGACACCATGACCACGACGCAGGACCGTTCCGTCCCCGCCTACACCCCGCAGGAAGAGGCCCTCGTCCTGCGCAACAGCCGCGGGACACCCGTCGGCGTCCGGCCCCACCGCACGTGGACGCCGCTGCGCATCGCGATCTGGGTGGCGATCGCCCTGGCCGGCGGCGTCGCCTGGACGATGCTGGCGATCGTCCGGGGCGAGGAGGTCAACACCGTCTGGTTCGTGATCGCCGCCATCTGCACCTACGCGATCGCCTACCGGTTCTACGCGCTGTACATCCAGCGCCGCATCATGCGGCCCGACGACCTCCGCGCGACCCCGGCCGAGCGCGTCGACAACGGCCGGGACTTCGACCCGACCGACCGGCGGGTGCTGTACGGGCACCACTTCGCGGCGATCGCCGGCGCCGGTCCGCTGGTCGGGCCGATCCTGGCCGCCCAGATGGGCTACCTGCCCGGCACGCTGTGGATCATCTTCGGCGTCGTCGCCGCCGGCGGCGTGCAGGACATGCTCGTGCTGTTCTTCTCGATGCGCCGGGGCGGCCGCTCGCTCGGTCAGATGGCGAAGGACGAGCTCGGCGCGTTCGGTGGGACCGTGGCGATCGTCGTCGTGTTCGTCATGCTCATGATCGTGCTCGCCGTGCTGGCGCTCGTCTGCGTCAACGCCCTCGCGGAGAGCCCGTGGGGCGTCTTCTCCGTCGGCATGACGATCCCGATCGCCCTGCTCATGGGCCTCTACCTGCGCTTCATCCGCCCGGGCAAGGTCAGCGAGGTCTCGATCATCGGGTTCGTGGCGCTCATCGCCTCGATCGTCGGCGGCCGCTACGTCGCGGAGTCCTCCTTCGGCGAGCACCTGCACCTGACACCCACGACGCTCGTCGTCGCCATGGTGATCTACGGGTTCTTCGCCGCGGTGCTCCCCGTGTGGCTGCTGCTGACCCCCCGCGACTACCTGTCGACCTTCATGAAGGTCGGGACGATCATCGTCCTGGCCATCGGCATCATCGTGGTCCGCCCGGTCGCGCAGATGCCCGACTTCACCGAGTTCGCCTTCAACACCGACGGCCCGGTGTTCGCCGGCGCGCTCTTCCCGTTCCTGTTCATCACCATCGCCTGCGGCGCGCTGTCCGGCATGCACGCCATGGTCGCCTCCGGCACCACCCCGAAGATGGTGCAGAAGGAGTCCCAGGTCCGGATGATCGGCTACGGCGGGATGCTCATGGAGAGCTTCGTCGCGATCATGGCGCTGGCCGCCGCGGTGTCCCTCAACCAGGGCATCTACTTCTCGATGAACATGTCCGCCGCCGCCATCGAGACGACCGCCGGCACCTCCTACTCCGCCGAGGCGACCCCCGAGCAGAACGCCGCGGCCGCCGTGGGCAACCTCGCGGTCAACCCCGACGGCAGGCCGGTGGAGCCGGTCTGGGACACCGAGCGCGACGGCGAGCCCGTCACCTTCACCGGCCCCGAGGCGCTCGAGGCCGTGGCCCAGGACGTCGGCGAGCCCGGCGTCGTCTCACGGACCGGTGGTGCGCCCACGCTGGCGGTCGCGATGGCGAACATCCTGCACAAGGCGGTCGGCGGCATCGGGATGATGTCGTTCTGGTACCACTTCGCGATCATGTTCGAGGCGCTGTTCATCCTGTCCGCCGTCGACGCCGTGACCCGGGTCGCGCGGTTCCAGCTCGGCGACGCGATCGGGAACGTCGTCCCGAGGTTCAAGGACCCGTCGTGGCGGCTGGGCGGCTGGCTGACCACGGGCGTCGTCGTCGCCTCGTGGGGGTCGTTGCTCCTCATGGGCGTCACCGACCCGAACGGCGGCATCCGCATGCTGTTCCCGCTGTTCGGCATCGCCAACCAGCTCATCGCCGCGTGCGCGCTCACGGTCGTCACCGTCATGGTGGTGAAGAAGGGCTACGTGAGGTGGGCCTGGATCCCGCTGATCCCGCTCGCGTTCGACACCGCGACCACGTTCACCGCCTCGTTCCAGAAGATCTTCTCCTCGAACCCCGCGCTGGGCTACTGGTCGCTGCACAACGCCACGCAGGACCAGATCGCCGCCGGCGGCCTCGACGACGTCGCGCTCGCGAACGCCCGCGCCACGGTGCGCAACACCGCGATCCAGGGCTCGCTGTCCATCCTGTTCGTCGTCCTGGTGGCCTGCCTCATGGCCACCGCGGTGCGCGCCGTGGTCACCGCCCTGCGCAGCGGACGGACCGGCGACGCGTTCTCCTCCGAGGACCCGCCCGTCGAGTCGAACTTCTACGCCCCGGAGACGCTGCTCGTCAGCTCGCCGCTCGAGCGCAAGGTCGAGGCGGAGTACGCGGTCGTCGGCGACCCGAAGCTGCTGGCCGGTGGCCATCACTGAGCGGGGGCACGCACCGACCCCCTGGGCCCGCGCCCGGGGGGTCGGTCGCGCCGTGCGGTGGTGGTGGCGCGGCGTGACCGGCGCGTCGGCGTACGACCGGTACGTGGCCCGGCACCGGGTCGAGCACCCCGACCACCCGCCCCTCGGCGAGCGGGAGTGGTGGCGACGCCGCCAGGACGAGGTCGCGCCCCGGGGGTGCTGCTGAGCCGACGGTGCTGGTCGGGCGGAACGCCGCGGTCGGGGGCTCGCCCCGCTGGTCGCGGGCCGATCCCGCACCCCGGCGACGTGCCGCGACCGGTCGCCGCTCAGGTGGTGCTGAGGTAGCCGTTCGGGTCGAGCACGTACTTGGTCGCCGCCCCCGCGTCGAACTCGGCGTAGCCGGCGGGCGCCTCCTCCAGCGGGATGGCCTTCGCGTTGACCGCCTTGGCGATCTCCACCTTGTCGTGCCAGATCGCCTGCATGAGCTGCCGGTTGTAGCGCATGACCGGGCACTGGCCGGTCGTGAACGACAGCGACTTCGCCCACCCGAGGCCGATCCGGATCGACAGCGAGCCCACCTTGGCCTCCTCCGTCGCGGCCCCCGGGTCCCCGGTCACGTACAGCCCGGGGATGCCGAGGGCACCGCCGGCCCGTGTGATCCCCATGAGCGAGTTGAGCACCGCCGCCGGCTGCTCGGTCCCGGAGTCCGCGCCGTGACCGCGGGCCTCGAAGCCCACCGCGTCGACCCCGCAGTCGACCTCGGGCTCGCCGAGGATCTGCGCGATCTGCTCGCCGACGTCCCCGGCGCTCACGTCGACCGTCTCGCAGCCGAACGACCGCGCCTGCGCGAGGCGGTCGGCGTTGAGGTCGCCGACGACCACGGCCGAGGCACCCAGGAGCTGGGCGCTCGCCGCAGCCGCGAGCCCGACCGGGCCCGCCCCGGCGATGTACACCGTCGAGCCCACCCGGGTGCCCGCCGTGTAGGCGCCGTGGAACCCGGTGGGGAAGATGTCGGAGAGCATCGTCAGGTCGAGGATCTTCTCCAGCGCCCGGTCACGGTCGGGGAACTTCAGCGCGTTCCAGTCCGCGTACGGGACCAGCACGTACTCGGCCTGCCCGCCGACCCAGCCACCCATGTCGACGTAGCCGTAGGCGCTGCCCGGACGGTCGGGGTTGACGTTGAGGCAGATCCCCGTCTTGCCCTCCTTGCAGTTGCGGCACCGCCCGCAGGCGATGTTGAACGGCACCGACACGATGTCCCCGACCTCGAGGAACTCGACGTCGGGCCCCTTCTCGACGATCTCCCCGGTGATCTCGTGCCCGAGCACCAGCCCCTCGGGGGCCGTCGTGCGACCCCGGACCATGTGCTGGTCGGACCCGCAGATGTTCGTTGACACCGTCCGCAGGATGACGCCGTGCGGGACCTTGCGCCCCACGTTGGCCGGGTTGACCCCCGGCCCGTCCTTGAGCTCGAACGTCGGGTAGTCGATGTCAATGACGTCGACCTTGCCGGAACCGGCGTAGGCGACGGCCTTGTTGCCTGTCATCTCAGGACTCCTCTTCTGGTGGTGGGGTACGGAGGGACGCCCCGGACGGGGGCGGGCGGTCAGCGGGCAGCGGTGCCGGGGCGGCGCCCGCCGGCCGTGTAGGAGCGGGCACCGGTGCCGGCGAGGGCGCCGGCATCGACGATGAGGTACTCGTCACGGATCGGCCGTCCGTCGAGGAAGCACTCGAGGATCTCCCGCGTCCCGGCCGCGTACCGGGCCTGCGCGGACAGCGACGAGCCCGACATGTGCGGCGTCATCCCGTGGTGCGGCATCGTGCGCCACGGGTGGTCGGCCGGGGCGGGCTGCGGGTACCAGACGTCGCCGGCGTAGCCCCCGAGCCGCCCCTCCTCCAGCGCCCGCACGACGGCGTCGCGGTCGACGATCTTGCCGCGCGCGGTGTTGACGAGGAACGCGCCCCGGCGCATCGTGCCGATCAGCTCGTCGTCGAACAGGCCCTCGGTCTGCGGGTGCAACGGCGCGTTGATGGTCACGACGTCGAGCTCGGGGACCATCTCGCGCACGTCGGCGTGGTACGTCACGCCGAGCTCGCGCTCGACCTCCTCGGGCAGCCGGTGGGTGTCGGTGTAGTGCAGGTGCACGTCGAACGGCTTGAGCCGGCGCAGCACCGCGGTGCCGATCCGCCCGGCCGCGACCGTGCCGACGTGCATGCCCTCGAGGTCGTAGCTGCGGGCGACGGCGTCGGCGATGTCCCACCGCCCCTCGCGCACGATCTCGTGCGCCGGCAGGTAGTTGCGCACCAGCGACAGGATCATCATGACCACGTGCTCGCTGACCGAGATGCTGTTCGAGTACGTCACCTCGGCCACCGTGATCCCGCGCTCGATCGCGGCGTCGAGATCGACGTGGTCGGAGCCGATGCCCGCCGTGACGGCGAGCCGCAGCCGTCCGGCCTTCGCCAGGCGGTCGGCCGTCAGGTAGGCCGGCCAGAACGGCTGGGAGATCACGACGTCGGCGTCCGGCAGCTCGCGCTCGAACACCGAGTCCGGGCCGTCCTTGTCGCTCGTGACGACCAGCTCGTGCCCGGCCTCCTCGAGGAAGCGACGCAGGCCGAGGGCGCCCGAGACGCTGCCGAGCAGCTCGCCCGGGGTGAAGTCGACCGTCGACGGCGTGGGCGTCGTCTGCCCGCCGGGGTACGTCTCGATCGTCGGGATGTCGTCCCGCGCGGAGGACGGCGGGTAGCCGTCGCGCGGGTCGTCGTAGAGCACGGCGAGGATCTTCATCGGACCTCCACGTCGACAGCCGGGCCGACGCGGGGCCGGTGCACCACCCGGCCCAGGTCGACGCTGGCAGGTGCAGCGACCCTAGACGGGCGCACGTAGCATCCACGTAGCACGCCTGGTGGCCGACGAGCGCCGGCACGCGGACGTCGGCGGACCGGCCGACGACCGGCCGGGATCAGACCGCGAGCTCGGCGTCGATCCGCTCGAGCTGCGCCGCGGCCTCCCAGCGGCGCGGCGACCGGGCCGGCAGCGCCCGCAGGCAGGCGTTCCACAGCTCGGTGTCGTCACGGTTCTCGGCCAGGCGCGCGAAGGCCAGCATCTGCTTCCCGGAACCACCCGCCAGCACGGCCCGGCGCAGCCGCCCGTGCACCTCGCGGCGGACCGCCACGACGCCCGGGGCGTGCGACTCGGGCAGCACGGGCCCGCGGTACCCGGCGAGGGCCGCCCCGACGTCGCCGTGGTCGAGGTGGTGGACGACGTCGCGGACGTCCAGCTCCGGCGCGGGCGCGAACGCGTACGGCCGGGACAGGACGCCCGGACCGGCGACCCGGTCGACGCTCGCGCGCAGGCGCCGCATCTCGGCCCGTGCCGCGGTCGACGTCCCGGTGCGGCCGTCGTACAACGCGATCGCGAGCCGCTCCGCGCTCAGGCCGTCGGTCTGCCAGGCGAGAAGCAGCGCGATCTCCGAGTGCCGCGCGGACAGCGGCGCGCTCTCCAGGTCGGTGTCCAGCAGCGCCCGGCGGCGCCCCAGCACCCGGAGCCGCGCCCGCGCCGCGACGTCGCGCTCGAGGCGGGCGCGCCGGGCGAGGCGGGCCTCGACGGCGGACGCCGCCGCGGTGAGCAGGGCGAGCTCGAAGCCGGTCGAGCCGGCCGCCGGACCCGCGGCCGGCTCGACGAGGCAGGACAGGTCGAGCACCCCGGCGACGTCCCCGGTCTCGGGGCAGCGCACGGGCACCGACCAGCACACGAGACCGGCAGCACCGGGAGCGTAGTGCTGGGGTCCCACGACCAGCACCGGGCGCGCGGTCGTGACCGCCGTCCCGATCCCGTTCACGCCCATCGCCGACTCGGACCAGTCCGCGCCCGGCACCAGCCCCGCGTGCGCGACCGTCGCGACCGTCTCGTGGTCGCCGCCGACCTCCAGCACGCGGGCGTCCGCGTCGCCGATCGCGTAGACCAACCCGCGGTCACCCGCGACCGGGTCGAGGAGCCGGCGCAGGAACGGCAGCTCCCGGCGCAGCGGGTGGGCCGCGAGCCGACGACGGAGATCCGCTCCCGTCCACACGGCGCGCGGGGCCGCCCGGCGACGGTCGGGCAGCAGACGCACCGACCGGCGCCAGGCCCGCTCCACGACGTCGACGTTCTGCGCGCGCGAGGACGCCAGCGGGGCGAGCTCCAGGGACATGGCGCACTCCGTCGTCGACGCACGGTCCCGGCGACCGCGGCGGGCGCGCTGCGGTGCCGGCCTGTCCCGCCACGGTAACCCGGAGCCCGCGCACCCGCGCACCGGAGCGGCACCGAGGTGAACCGGGGCTGCTGCACGGGTGGACGGCGCAGGCCACCGCCCCACGACCGGCGAGCCGGCGGTGCGCGAAGCACATGTCGTCCCGGTGCTGCTCCGCCACCGCAGCGCCGAGGTGACGGCGAGTTCCGGCGCAGCCGGACGTGACCGTGCGGTCCTCTCGTCAGACCTGCCGGCGGCGGGACGCGAGGGTGATCAGCAGGAGC
>DAMBCY010000120.1:0-10392 GCA_032056255.1 Cellulomonas sp.
GCGATGTCCGGCTCTGGTCCGGGACCGGGTGGGCGGGGCTGCCACCGTACCCCGTGTGGTGGTGCTGGTTCGGTCCCGAGTACACCCCGCTCGTCGCGGACCACCTCGACCCGGCACGGACCGAGCCCGTCGACGACGCGCTCGTGCTCTGGGCGTCGGAGCTCCCGCTCGACCGCGACGCGCTCGCACCCGCCGCGCCGGGACGGGTGCCCGGTCTGCTCCGCCGCCTGCGACGACGCCACCGGCCGACGCCGGCCCGGAGCTGGCTGCCGCCGGAGCTGCTGCTCTCCGTCGACGACAGCGACCCGTCCGTGTGGAACCCGCCCTCGCGACCCGCGGCCGTCAGACCGCCGTCGCTGACCTGAGGTCGCGTCGGGCAGCAGGCGGTACCGGCCGACGCGCCGACCGGCGCCGCCCCCTGGGGGGACGACGCCGGTCGGCGGTGCGTCAGGCGGGCGTCAGGGCGCGACGACCTCGCCCTGCGCACGGCGGTACACCTGCGTGGTCGCCAGCAGGCCGACCGGGAACGACACGAGCTGGCCGACGTAGCAGAGGAACGAGCCGACCGCGTTGGCGACGAGCACGCCCAGGTACAGCAGCACGATCGTGCCGAGGTTGCGGTTCACCAGCGTGAACGACGCCTTGAGCGCGTCGACCGGCGAGAGCCGCTTGTCGATCACGAAGAACAGCGTGAACTGCGCGAAGAACGCGAACACGATGCCGGGGAGCACGAACAGCAGCGTGCCCACGGCCGTGCCGATCCCGACCAGCAGCGCCGCGACGATCACGGTGCCGAAGTCGTCGAACCGGAAGAACGTCGCGAACTCGACGCGGCGGCCGTTCGCGACCTCGAGGGCGGCGCGGATGACACCGGCCTGCATGAAGGTCATCAGCAGCACGATCACGGCGAGGATGAGCAGGTAGCCGAAGCCGAACCCGATGGCCCCGCCGGTGCGCAGCTCGCCCGTCACCGGGTCGATGCTCGCCGTGGCGCCGCCCACGACCACCGTGAACAGGACGATCGCGACGACGCCGATGACGGCGATGTAGGCGAGCACGCCCAGGACCATCGGGACCCAGTTCTGCGTGAACTTGGTCCAGCCCCAGTTGAACGCGTCGCCGACGCTCGTCCCGCTCGACGCGGCGTAGCCGGCGGGCTGCGCGTACGGCTGCTGGGCGTAGGGCTGCTGGCCGTACGGGTCCTGCGGCGGCTGCTGCCCGTAGCCCGGGGCAGGGGGCGGCGGGTAGGACCCCGCGGGCGGGCCGTAGCCCTGGGCGGGCGGCGGGTAGGCGCCCTCGGCGGGCGGGACCGGCGGCGCCGTCGGCGGGACGGGGGGCTCGGCCGCCGCGGCAGGCGGCTCCTGCTGGCTCGCCGGGGGCGGCGTCACGGGCGTCGACGGCTCGTCGTCGCGCGGCGGGTTCGTACCGGGGTTCTCGGTCATCACAGGCCTCCTGGTGCGGACGGCGTTCGTCCGTCGCGCCAGGGAACCGAAACCGCAGGTCGCGTGTCAAGGAACCCGCCGATAGTCGGACGAACGAAGCACAAGGGACTTTCGGTCCGGGGTGGGCGTGAGGTGCGTCTCGGTACCCTCGACGCGACCGCGCACCTCCCCCGACCGTTCCGGAGCACCACCCGTGTCCTACCCCCCGCAGCCGCCCTACCCCGTCTACGGGCCGCCTCCGCTCCGTCCCGACGAGGAGCGCACCTGGGCCGTCCTGGCGCACCTCGGGAGCCTGGTGGGCGTCGGGTTCCTCGCCCCGCTGGTGATCTGGCTGGTGTTCCGCGGCCGCGGCCCGTACCTGGAGCACCAGGCCAAGGAGGCGCTGAACTTCCAGCTCACGCTCCTGATCGCCTACGTCGCGGCCGGCGTCGTCACGGTCGTGACGTTCGGCATCGCCTTCCCGCTGCTCGTCGTCGTCGGCGTCGCGCAGCTCGTCCTGCAGATCCTCGCCGCCGTCGCCGCCGGGCGGTACGCGTGGTACCGCTACCCGGTGTGCATCCGGTTCGTCGGCTGACCCGACCGCGTCGCGTCAGTCCGCCAGGGTCCGCACGACGGCGTCCGCGAGCAGCCGCCCGCGCCGCGTGAGCAGCACCCGCGCCCCCGGCACGTCGCCACGGCCCAGCGCGGCCCGGCCGTCCACGAGCCCGTCCGCGACCAGCGCGGCGACCTCCTCCCGCGCCCGCGCGCTCAGCGCGTCCAGCGGCAGCCCCTCGGCGAGCCGGACCCCGAGCATCACGCGCTCCAGCCGGGCGGAGGCGTCCGCGACCGTCTCCCGGCCCGCGGCGGGGCTGACGCCCTCGGCGAGCCGCGCCGCGTACGCGCGCGGGTGCTTGACGTTCCACCACCGCACGCCGCCGACGTGGCTGTGCGCGCCGGGGCCGATCCCCCACCAGTCGTCGTTCCGCCAGTAGGCGAGGTTGTGCCGGCACGCGTCCGCGGGGGTGCGGGCCCAGTTGCTCACCTCGTACCAGTGCAGTCCGGCCTCGGTGAGCAGGTCGTCGGCGAGCTCGTACTTCGCGGCCTGGTCGTCCTCGTCCGGCAGGGTCAGCTCGCCCCGGCGCACCTGCACCGCCATCTTGGTGCCCTGCTCGACCACGAGCGCGTACGCGGACACGTGGTCGACGCCCGTGGCGAGCGCGGCCTCCAGGGACGCCCGCCAGTCGTCGAGGGACTCGCCGGGCGTGCCGTAGATGAGGTCGAGCGACACGGCGAGCCCCGCGTCGCGCGCCCAGCGGACGACGTCGGGGACGCGTCGCGGGTCGTGCGTGCGCTCCAGCGTGGCGAGCACGTGCGGGACCGCGGACTGCATGCCGAACGACACCCGGGTGAACCCGGCGCGTGCCAGCTCGGCCAGCGAGTCCGGGGTCACGGAGTCGGGGTTCGCCTCGGTGGTGACCTCGGCGTCCGGCGCCAGGCCCCAGGCGTCGCGGACACCGGTCAGCATCCGGGCCAGGTCTCCCGCGGGCAGCACCGTCGGGGTGCCGCCGCCGACGAACACGGTCGACGCGGGGCGCTCCGGCAGGCCGGCGTCGCGCAGCACGCGCGCGCCGAGGGCCACCTCGGCGAGCGCGGTGTCCGCGTACGAGGCCTGGCTCGCCCCGCCGCCGAGCTCGGTGGCGGTGTAGGTGTTGAAGTCGCAGTACCCGCAGCGCACCGTGCAGAACGGGACGTGCAGGTACACGCCGAACCCGCGCCCCTCGGCGCCCTCGCGGACGGTGGGCGGCAGGGCGCCGTCGGCCGGGGCGGCGTCGCCGTCCGGCAGCGCGGGACTCACGTCGCTGCGTTCACTTCTTGCGCGCGTCCTTGGCGTCCTTGGGCGCCGCGGCGTCGGACGACAGCGCGGCGATGAAGGCCTCCTGCGGCACGTCGACCCGGCCGATGGTCTTCATGCGCTTCTTGCCCTCCTTCTGCTTCTCCAGGAGCTTGCGCTTGCGGGTGATGTCGCCGCCGTAGCACTTCGCGAGGACGTCCTTGCGGATCGCGCGGATGGTCTCGCGGGCGATCACCCGGGAGCCGACCGCCGCCTGGATCGGCACCTCGAACTGCTGGCGCGGGATGAGGTCCTTGAGCTTGGACGCCATCATCACGCCGTACGCGTACGCCTTGTCCTTGTGCACGATCGAGCTGAACGCGTCGACCTGCTCGCCCTGCAGCAGGATGTCGACCTTGACCAGGTCCGCGACCTGGTCGCCGACGGGCTCGTAGTCCAGGCTGGCGTACCCGCGGGTGCGGGACTTCAGCTGGTCGAAGAAGTCGAAGACGATCTCGGCGAGCGGCAGCGTGTACCGCATCTCGACGCGGTCCTCGGACAGGTAGTCCATGCCGAGCAGGTCGCCGCGCTTGCCCTGGCACAGCTCCATGATCGCGCCGATGAACTCGCTCGGGGCCAGGATCGTCGACTTCACGACCGGCTCGCGGACCTCACGGATCTTGCCGCCCGGGAACTCGCTCGGGTTCGTCACGGTGACGACCGTCCGGTCCTCCATCGTCACCTCGTAGACCACGTTCGGGGCCGTCGAGATGAGGTCGAGGTCGAACTCGCGCTCCAGGCGCTCCCGGACGATCTCCAGGTGCAGCAGGCCGAGGAACCCGACGCGGAAGCCGAAGCCCAGCGCCACCGACGTCTCGGGCTCGTAGTTGAGCGCGGCGTCGTTGAGCTTGAGCTTGTCCAGCGCGTCGCGCAGCGCCGGGTAGTCCGAGCCGTCGATCGGGTAGAGACCGGAGAACACCATCGGCTTCGGGTCCGAGTAGCCGCCGAGCGGCTCGTCCGCGGGCTTGCTCGCGTTCGTGACGGTGTCGCCGACCTTCGACTGGCGCACGTCCTTCACGCCGGTGATGAGGTAACCGACCTCGCCGACGCCGAGGCCCTTGGTGGGCACCGGCTCCGGGGAGATGACGCCGATCTCGAGCAGCTCGTGCGTGGCCCGGGTGGACATCATCGCGATGCGCTCGCGCGGGTTGAGGTTGCCGTCCTTGACCCGCACGTACGTGACGACGCCGCGGTACGTGTCGTAGACCGAGTCGAAGATCATCGCGCGCGCCGGTGCCTCCGGGTCGCCCGTCGGGGCCGGGACCAGCTGCACGATCCGGTCCAGCAGCGCCTCGACGCCCTCGCCGGTCTTGCCCGAGACCTTCAGGCAGTCCTCCGGGTCGCCGCCGATGAGGCCCGCGAGCTCCTCCGCGTACTTCTCGGGCTGCGCCGCCGGCAGGTCGATCTTGTTGAGCACCGGGATGATCTGCAGGTCGTTCTCGAGCGCCAGGTACAGGTTCGCCAGCGTCTGCGCCTCGATGCCCTGGGCCGCGTCCACCAGCAGCACCGCGCCCTCGCACGCCGCCAGCGACCGGGAGACCTCGTAGGTGAAGTCCACGTGCCCGGGGGTGTCGATCATGTTGAGCGCGTAGGGGATGACATCGTCCGCTGTGCCCTTGACGGCCCACGGCATCCGCACGGCCTGCGACTTGATCGTGATCCCGCGCTCGCGCTCGATGTCCATCCGGTCGAGGTACTGCGCCCGCATGGCGCGCGCGTCCACCACCCCGGTCAGCTGGAGCATGCGGTCGGCCAGGGTCGACTTGCCGTGGTCGATGTGCGCGATGATGCAGAAGTTGCGCAGCAGCTCGGGCGGGGTCGCCGCGGGTCGGATGCGCGCGCTGGCGGCAGCGCTCGGGATCGGGGACATCGTTCCCTCGGTTCGCAGGGTCGGGACTGGCACCATCGTCCCATGCCCGCGCCCGATGCCCGATCCGGGGCCACCGCTCCGCCCGTGCTCGATCCCGGCCACCTGCTGACCGCCCTCGCCGCCGCGCAGGACGCGTTCGCCGCGCTGCTCGCCGCGGCGGACCCGGACGCCCCGGTCACCGCGTGCGCGCCCTGGACCGTGACGGAGCTGGCCCTGCACCTCGGTGGGGTGCACCGGTGGGCTGCGGGCATGGCGCGGGGCGTCGACCGCGGCGATCGGGACCCGACGGCCCCGCGCGAGCCGGGAGCGCTGCTCGCCTTCTACCGGGAGCAGGCCGACCTGCTGCTCGCGACGCTGGTGCAGCTCGACCCGGACGCGCCCGCCCTCACGCTCGACGGCCCGGGTCCCGCGTCGTTCTGGCGCCGCCGGCAGGTGCACGAGACCCTCGTCCACCTGCACGACCTCGCCGACGCCGCCGGGGTCCCGCACCCGCTCGACGTGCCGACGCTCTGGGCCGACGGCGTGGCCGAGGTCGTCACCGTCATGACCCCGCGGCAGGTGCGGCTGGGCCGGATCGCGCCGCCGGAGCACCCGGTGGCGCTGGGCGCGGCGGACGCGGACGCCTCGTGGGTGCTCGGCGAGCGCCCCGGCGCGGCACCCCGGGCAGGCGTCACCGGGCCGGCGCGGACGCTCGTGCTGCTGCTCTGGGGCCGGACCACGGCCGACGACCCCGCACTGACCGTCACCGGGGACCGCGCCGCGCTCGACGCGGCCCTCGGGCGGGCGCTGACGCCCTGAGCGCGGCGCTCAGCCCTCCGGGAGCCTCGCCGTCACCGAGAACGTCAGCGGCAGGCGGTCGCCGCCGTCCGGCAGCACCCAGCTCGCGCCCTCGCGGACCATCTGCGGCAGCGCGGGCCACGGGAGGGACCGCCCCTCGGCCAGCGCGGTGATCCGCAGCCCCGCGTCGAGCAGCGCCTGCACCACCTCACCCAGGTCGTGCTGCCACTCGTAGGTGTCGGCGTGCTCCTCGGCGACGTCCACGTCCGCGTAGGTCGAGGCGTGCCGCTCGTGCCGTGCCACGTCCGAACCGAAGTAGGGCCGCGTCAGCACGAGCTGTCCGTCGTCCCGGTCGGCGTCGACGGCGTAGAGCGCGGGGTGCGCGTCGCGGACGTGGAACACGCCACCCGGCCGCAGCAGGCCGGCGACGACCTGCGCCCACCGATCGAGGTCCGGCAGCCAGCACAGGGCGCCGATCCCGGTGTAGACCACGTCGAACCGGTCGGGGCACGCGGCGAGGGCGTGGTCGACGTCGGAGTCCACGAAGGTCGCCACCAGGCCCGCGCGCTCGGCGATCTCCCGCGCCGCGGCCGTCGCGGCGGCCGAGAAGTCGATCCCGGTGACCCGCGCGCCGAGCCGCGCCCACGACAGGGTGTCCAGCCCGATGTGGCACTGCAGGTGCACCAGGTCCAGCCCCGCGGGCGAGCCGCCGGGCAGGAACCGCGCCATCGCGGCGAGGTCGTCGCGGACCACCGAGCTGACCCGGCCCGGGTCCGCGACGAAGTCGTCGACCCCGTACGCGACGAGGTGGTCCGGGACGACCGCGTCCCAGTTGCGCTGGTTGACGGCGACGAGGTCCTCGGTCACGCACCCACGCTAGGGGGCGTGACCGGCGCGACGGGGGCTCTTGGTCCCGGGCGGCCCGCCCGGGCGGGCCGGGGTCCCGGTCGCCCGCCTCACGCCTCGCGCGTGATGCGGACCTCCACGTCCAGGGACCGCGTCCCCGCTCCCGCGAAGATGCCACGCAGCGGCGGGACGTCGTCGTACGAGCGCCCCCGGCCCAGGACCACGTGGTGCTCGCCGGCCCAGACGCGGTTGGTCGGGTCGTAGGCCGTCCACTCGCCGGTCCACCACTCCACCCAGGCGTGCGACTCCCCCACGACCGTCCGGCCCACCTCGCCGTCCCGCAGCGGGTGGAGGTAGCCCGAGACGTACCGCGCGGGGATGCCGACGCTGCGCAGCGCCCCGGCGGCCAGGTGCGCCATGTCCTGGCACACCCCCTTGCGCGCGGCCCACGCCTCGGCCGCCGGGGTGTGCACGGCGGTCACGCCTCCCACGTACTCCATCCGGTCCCGGACCGCGTCGCACACCGCGAGCGCCGCGTCGGCCGGGTCCAGCCCCGCGGCGGCCGCGGCCGCCAGGGACGCGACCTCCTCCGGCGCGAGCGTGGTCGGGGTGTCGACCAGGAACTCCGCGAGGGAGTCCCGCACCACGGGGCTGCGCAGCACGTCCCACGCGCCGGGCGCGCGCGGGCCGTCGTGCCCGGTGACCTCGACGCGGCTCTCCGCGGAGACCACCAGCGACTCGTGCGGCGCGAGCACCTCGAACGCCGTCACGTCGGTCCCCCAGTAGTCGCGGTACGTGTGCACCCAGGTGGACGGCTGCAGGTCGAGCCGCGTCTGCAGCACGGCCTGGCCGGGCAGCACGAGCGGCGTCATCCGCGCCTCGTTGTACGAGGCCGTGACCGGGCCGGTGTACCGGAACGCCGTGGTGTGCACGACGTGCAGCCGGCTGGTGCCCATCAGACCGCCTTCCCCACCCAGGTCGTGACGTCGCCGGACGGGAAGTACCGGCGGCGGATCGCGTCGCTCGCGGCGGAGCACGCGCGCTGCACCCGCTCCATCTCGGCGGGCAGCGCGTCGAGCACCTCCGCCAGCGGCCGGTACTCCAGGCTCGTCCGGGCGTGGCCGAGGTGCCGGACCGCCTCCTCGATCCCGTCCCGACCGGGGTCCAGCGCGGTGAGGCACTCCTCCGCCTGGCCGAGGGCGTGCGCGAGCGAGCGCGGGAACGCGCGGTCCAGCAGCAGGAACCCCGCGGCGCGCTCGTCGGAGTCGGTGCCCCGGTAGGTCCGCAGGAACGCCTCGTGCGCGCCGCAGGACCGCAGCAGCGTCGTCCAGCCCGGTCCGCCCGCGCCGGCGAGGGCCCGGGTCGTGATGAGCCGTGCCGTCATGTCGGCCCGCTCGATCGACCGCCCGAGCACCATGAACCGCCAGGTGTCGTCCCGGGGGGTCGCCGAGTCCGTCAGGCCGGCGACGATCGCCGCCCGCTCCCGGACCCAGGTGAAGTAGTCGTGCGGCCGCGCCGGCCGCATCTGCGCGGGCAGCTGGTTCCACGCCGAGTTCAGGCACTCCCAGAGCTCGGTGGAGACGATCTCGCGGGCGCGCCGGGCGTTCTCGCGCGCGGCCGTCAGCGAGCCGGCGATCGACGACGGGGAGACCCGGTCGTAGGCGAGGATCTCCAGCACCTGCCGGCGGCCCACCTGCACGTCCGGCGGCGGCGCGGGGCGGTCCATCACGGACAGCAGCGACCGGCAGGCCGGGTCCTCCTCCGCCCACGGGTCCTCGAGCAGGATCTGGACGTGCACGTCGAGCAGGCGCGCGGTGTCGTCCGCCCGCTCCACGTACCGGCCGATCCAGAACAGCGACTCGGCGATCCGGCTCATCACCTGGCGACCCCGTCCCCGGCGCGCCCGAGCGCCTGTTGCTGCTGCTGCTCCATCTGGGCGGTGGTGTCGTTCGGGTTCGCGTCGATCGGCACGGCGGAGTCGACCGGGACCGCGCGGGGCGCGGCGGGGACCGTGCCGGCCCGTGCGCCGCGGCCCGGCACCGCGGCACCGAGCACCCAGGTGTCCTTCGACCCGCCCCCCTGGGAGGAGTTGACCACCAGCCGGCCCTCCGGGAGCGCGACGCGGGTGAGCCCGCCCGGCAGCACCCAGACCTGGTCGCCGTCGTTGATCGCGAACGGGCGCAGGTCGACGTGCCGAGGCCGCAGGCCCTCCTCGACGAGCGTCGGCACCGTGGACAGCTGGACGACCGGCTGCGCGATCCAGCCCCGCGGGTCCTCCCGCAGCCGGTCGCGGAGCACCGCGAGCTCGGCCCGGGACGCCTGGGGTCCGACGACCAGACCCTTGCCGCCCGAGCCGTCCACCGGCTTGACGACCAGCTCGTCCAGCCGGTCCAGCACCTCGGCGAGCGCCTCGGGCTCCTCCAGCCGCCAGGTGTCCACGTTGGGGATCAGCGGCTCCTCGCCCAGGTGGTACCGGATCAGGTCGGGCAGGTAGGTGTAGACGAGCTTGTCGTCCGCGACGCCGTTGCCCACCGCGTTCGCGAGCGTGACGGTCCCCGCGCGGGCGCACGTCATGATCCCGGGGCTGCCGAGCACCGAGTCCGACCGGAACACGACCGGGTCCAGGAACTCGTCGTCCACCCGGCGGTAGATCACGTCCACCCGCCGCCGCCCCTGCGTGGTGCGCATCCACACGCGGCCGCCCGCGCAGAACAGGTCGCGCCCCTCGACGAGCTCCACGCCCATCGTCCGGGCCAGCAGCGAGTGCTCGAAGTAGGCCGAGTTGAACACCCCCGGCGTCAGCACCACGACCGTCGGGTCGTCGACCCCGGCCGGCGCCGCCGCGGTCAGCGCGGCGAGCAGCCGGCGCGGGTAGTCCTGCACGGGGCGGATGCGCAGCGTCGCGAACAGCTCGGGGAACGTCTGGGCCATCGCCCGGCGGTTCGACAGCACGTAGGACACCCCGCTGGGCACCCGCACGTTGTCCTCCAGCACCCGGAACGTCCCCTCCGCGTCCCGCACCAGGTCGATGCCCGACACGTGCACCCGGACGCCGTTCGGCGGCTCGATGCCGGCGGCGGCCCGGTGGAAGTGGGTGGACGAGACGATGAGCGACCGCGGCACCACCCCGTCCGCCACGGCGCGCTGCGGCCCGTACACGTCCGCCAGGAACGCCTCGAGGGCGCGCACGCGCTGGGCGACGCCCGGCGCGACGTGGTCCCACTCCGGCCCCGTCACCACCCGCGGGACGACGTCGAGGGGGAACGGCCGCTCCTCGCCGGCGAAGTCGAAGGTCACGCCCTGCGCCAGGTACGACCGTGCGAGGGCCTCCGCCCGGGCTCCCAGGTCGGCGGACGTCTGCTGCACCAGGGCCGCGTGCACCGGCCGGTACGCGGGACGCGGCTCACCGGACGGGTCGATCATCTCGTCCCAGGGAACCCCGGTGCTGCCCGCGGCCCGGGCCGTGGGCGTCGCGTACGCGTCGAACAGGTCCGCCATCGGGCGATCCTCGCGCCCCGGTGTCACGGCGGTGTGTCCGGCGGAAGACGGCTGGGTCACGCGGGTCGGGCGGGGCGGGCGGGGCGGTG
>DAMBCY010000121.1:0-10322 GCA_032056255.1 Cellulomonas sp.
CGGAGGACGTCATGGCCGAGGCGCTGTCCCGCCTGGGTCGCTGAGCGGGCCGCCGGGCGGGGCGACGGGCGGGCCGCCGGCCGGGGCGACGGGCAGGTCGCCGACCGGGGCGCCGCGCGGGCGCCGCCGGGTCAGCGCGCCCGGCGGGCCTCCCAGGCGCTCGCGACCATCTCCGTCAGCGTGTGCCGCATGACCCAGTCCAGGTCGCGGGCCGCGGCGGCGCCGGAGGCCACGATCCGGTCGGGGTCGCCGGCCCGGCGCGGGGCGATCTCGGGCTCGAAGTCGATCCCGGTGCCCTGCGCCATCGCGGTCATGATCTCCCGCACGGACGACCCGTCGCCGGAGCCCAGGTTGTAGACCCGCTGCAGCTCGCGGCCCTCGGACAGGGCGCGGGCGGCGGCGACGTGCGAGGTCGCGAGGTCGGCGACGTGCACGTAGTCGCGCACGCAGGTGCCGTCGGGGGTGGCGTAGTCGTCGCCGTTGATCCGCGGGGTGCGGCCCTCGGCGAGCGCGTCGAGCACCAGCGGGAACAGGTTGTGCGGGCTGGTGTCGGACAGGTCGGGCGAGCCGGAGCCGACGACGTTGAAGTACCGCAGCGAGGTGTGCTGCAGGGGCACGGCCCGGGCCTGGTCGCGCAGCAGCCACTCGCCGATCAGCTTGGACTCGCCGTAGGGCGACTCGGGGTGGGTCGGGGTGTCCTCGGTGACGAGGTCGACGTCGGGGGTGCCGTAGACCGCGGCGCTGGAGGAGAACACGATCCGGTGGACGTCGGCCGCGGCCATGGCCTCCAGGAGCCGGGCGGTGCCGGTGACGTTCTGGTCGTAGGTGTGCAGGGGCCGCTGGACCGACACGCCGGCGTACTTGAAGCCGGCGAGGTGCACCACCCCGGTCACGTCGTGCTCGCGCAGCGCGGCGGTGACGAGCGCGGTGTCGAGGACCGAGCCCTCGACGAACGGCGTGCCCGCGGGGACGAACCCCCGGTGCCCGGAGGACAGGTCGTCCAGGACCAGGGCGGGGATGCCCACCTGCCCGAACGCCCGCACCACGTGCGATCCGATGTATCCCGCGCCTCCGGTCACCATCCACGTCATGCCCCCAACATAGCCTGCCGGTGGTGCTTTCTGCTCGGATGCGGTGGTTCTTGTTCGATTTTCCGCGCACCTCGGCGGTCGAGGGCCGTCGGCTCGGCCCGGTTCGCCCCGCCGGTGGACTCGTGCGCGACAGGGCGATGCGGCAGAGTGCAGGGACCAGCCGCAGGTGGCCCGCTCCGGTGGCGCCGCCCGAGATGCTCAGTACGCTGAGGATCTCGCTCGAGCCCGGGAGGTGGCGTGCGCAGGTCCCGCAGGTCCGCCGTCGACACCGGTGCGCCCCGCCCCGGGTCGCACGCCGACCTGCTGGCGGACCGGCCGGGCGGCGCCCACCCTGCACCTCCGTCCCCGGCCACGCCGCACGACGCGCTCGCGGCCCGGGTCGACGACGCGCTGGACGCGGTCCGGCACCTGCTCGTGGACGACGCAGCGCGCCGCCGCAGCCGTGCGCGGGACCTGGCCCCCGAGCACGCCGAGCTGTGGCGGGCGGTCGGTGACCAGCTCGGCGGCCGGCTGATGCGCCCGCGCCTCGCCCTTGCCGCGTACCTGGGGCTCGGCGGCACCGACGTCGCGGGCGTCGCCCCGGTCGCCGCGGCGCAGGAGATGCTGCACACCGCGATGCACGTGCACGACGACGTCCTCGACCACGACGAGACCCGGCGCGGCCGCCCGAACGTCACCGGCAGCGCCCGGCGGCGGCTCGCGGCGCGCGGGGTCGCCGGGCCCGCCGCGGACTCCCCGGTGCTCGCCGCCGGGCTGCTCGGCGGCGACGTCGCGCTGGTGGCCGCCTTCGACCTGGTCGCGTCGGCGCCGGTCGACCCGGAGCTGCGGCTCGCGGTCGTCCGGGCGCTGGCGCGGGCCGTGGACACGACGGTCGCGGGGGAGCTGCTCGACGTCACCGGCACCCTGCACGGCCCGACCGCCGTCGACGCGCTGCGGGTCGCGGAGCTGAAGACCGCCGTGTACTCCTGCTGCACCCCGCTGGCGGCCGGTGCGGTGCTCACCGGCGCGGACGACGCGGTGCTGGGCGTCCTCGACCGGTTCGGCACGGCGTTCGGCATCGCGTTCCAGCTGCTCGACGACGAGGCCGGGGTGTTCGGCGACCCCGAGGTGACCGGCAAGTCCGTGCTGTCCGACCTGCGCGAGGGCAAGCGCACCGAGCTGCTGCGCCTCGCCTACCTGCGGGGGGACGCCGCGCAGCGCGCGGTGCTGGACGACCTGGTCGGCCGGCCCGGCCTGACCGAGGACGACGCGGCCCGGGTGCGCGAGGTGCTCGTCCGCTCCGGTGCGCTGGACGAGGCGCGACTGGTCCGCGCCGACGCGATGCGCACCGCCGCGGCCGCTGCCGACGGGCTGCCCGAGCCGCTGGCCGGCTACCTCGCGGGCCTGGTGGCCACGCTGGGCGGGGCGGCAGGGTGACCGCGGAACCCTCCCGGGCCGCCCGCGTGGCGTCCGCCGCGCTGTACGACCGGACCGCCGCCCGGGCCAGCCGCGTCGTGCTCGCCGGCTACTCCACGTCGTTCGGCCTCGGCACCCGGCTCCTCGGGCCGCGCGCGCGGCGGGACGTCGAGGCGGTCTACGCCCTGGTCCGGATCGCCGACGAGGTCGTGGACACCCACGGCGGCCGGGACGCCGGCGCCCTGCTGGACGAGCTCGAGGCGCAGACCGCCCGCGCGCTCGCCTCGGGCTACTCGACCAACCTCGTCGTGCACGCGTTCGCCCGGACCGCCCGCCGCGTCGGCATCGGGCCGGCCGAGGTCGACCCGTTCTTCGCCTCGATGCGCGCCGACCTCACCGTCCGGGTGCACGACCGGGAGTCGTACGAGCGGTACGTCTACGGCTCCGCCGAGGTGGTCGGGCTGATGTGCCTGCAGGTGTTCCTGAACTCCGGGCGCCGGCCGGGCGACCCGGTGCGCCGCCCGGACGCCGGGACCGTCGCGGGCGCGCGGGCGCTGGGCGCGGCGTTCCAGAAGATCAACTTCCTCCGGGACCTGGGTGCGGACTCCGGGGAGCTGGGCCGCTCGTACTTCCCGGGCGTCGGGCCGCAGGGACCGACCGACGCGCAGCTGTCCGCGATCCTGGCCGAGATCGGCGAGGACCTGGCGCGCGCGCGGGTGGCGCTGCCCCGGCTGCCGCGGCGCGCGCGCTCCGCCGTCGCGGCGACCCTCGCGCTGTACGACCGGCTGCTCGCGGAGCTCGCGGCGACGCCGCCGGAGCAGGTGCTCGCGCGGCGCGTGCGGGTCAGCACCCCGCGCAAGCTCGCGGTGCTGGGCCGGGTGCTGGCGGCGCAGGCCGCGGGGACGGCCGCGGAGCGGCTGGCACGACGACGGACGACGGACGACGGAGGTGCGGCGTGACGGGTCGGGTGGTCGTGGTCGGCGGCGGGATCGGCGGCCTCGCGACCGCGGCCCTGCTGGCCCGGGGCGGCGCGCAGGTCACGCTGCTCGAGCGGCACGACCGGGTGGGTGGGCGCACCGGCACCTGGGAGGCCGGCGGGTTCCGGTTCGACACCGGGCCGTCCTGGTACTTCATGCCCGAGGTGTTCGAGCACTTCTTCGCGCTGCTCGGCGAGCGGGTGGCCGACCACGTCGACCTGGTCCGGCTCGACCCCGCCTACCGGCTGTTCGCCGAGCCCGAGCGGCCGGGGGACGCGTCCCGGCCGTTCGACGTGGTCGCCGACGCCGAGGTCGACCGGGCGACGTTCGAGGCGATGGAGCCCGGCGCGGGGGAGGCGTTCCGCCGCTACACCGCCGCGTCCACCGAGGCGTACCGCACGGCCCTGGACCACTTCCTCTACACGACGTTCGAGCGCCCGGACCGGGCCGTCTCCGCCGACGTCGCCCGCCGCGCCGGCACCCTGGCCGGCCTGCTGACCCGGACCCTCGCCCAGCAGGTCGCGCGGACCACCGACCACCCGGTGCTCCGCCAGGTGCTCGGCTACCACGCGGTGTTCCTCGGCTCGTCGCCGTACCGGGTCCCGGCGCTGTACTCCCTGATGAGCCACCTCGACCTCGTCGAGGGCGTGCAGTACCCCCGCGGCGGCATGTACACGGTGATCGAGGCGATCGAGCGGCTGGCCGTCGCGCACGGTGCCACGATCCGGACCGAGGCGGACGTGGTCGCGGTCGAGGTCGACGACGCCCCGCGCAGCGGGCGGCACCCGCGCCGCACCGGGACGGCGCGCGGCGTCCGGCTCGCGACCGGGGAGGTCGTGCCCGCCGACGTCGTCGTCTCCGGTGCGGACCTGTTCCACACCGAGACCGCCCTGCTGCCCGCCGCGCACCGCACGCTCCCGGAACCCTGGTGGCAGGACAAGGGCCCCGGGATCTCGTCGTTGCTGGTCATGGCGGGCGTCCGCGGCGCGCTGCCCGAGCTCGCCCACCACTCGCTGTTCTTCACCCGGGACTGGCCGGGCAACTTCGACGCGATCCTCGGCCCGGGCCGAGGCGGTTCGCGGCCCGAGGACCTGCGGGTGCCCGAGAGCGCCTCCCTGTACGTCGCGCGTACCACGGCGACCGACCCGACCGCCGCACCGGCCGGGCACGAGAACCTGTTCGTGCTCGTGCCCTTCCCCGCCGACCCCGCGATCGGCGCCGGGCCCGCCGGGGCCGCCGAGCTCGACGCGCACGCCGACCGGTACCTCGACCAGGTCGGGACCTGGGCCGGCATCCCCGGGCTGCGCGAGCGCGTGGTCACCCGGCGGGTCGTCGGGCCGGCGGACTTCGCGCGGGACTTCTCGGCCTGGCGCGGCACGGCGCTCGGCATGGAGCACACCCTCGCGCAGAGCGCGGTGCTCCGGCCCGCCGACCGGTCCCCGCGCGTGCCGAACCTGCTGCACGTCGGGGGCGGTACGGTGCCCGGCGTGGGGCTGCCGATGTGCCTGATCAGCGCCGAGCTCGTCGCCAAGCGGCTGCTCGGGGAGACCTCGTCGAGCCCGCTGCCGGCCCCGCTGCGGCCCGGGTTCCTGACCGCGGCCCGGCGGCGCGGGGCGTGGTCCGAGGTGGCGGGCGCGTGACCGGGTTCGCGTACCTCGGCGCGCTGCTGGTCTCGCTCGGCGGCATGGCCCTGATCGACCGGCGCTACCGCCTGGCGTTCTGGGCGCACCCGCGGCGCACGGCGATCTGCCTGGGCGTCGGCGTCGGCGGGTTCCTGCTCTGGGACGTCGCCGGGCTGCTGCTCGGCATCTTCGCGCGGGGCGAGAGCCCGCACATGACCGGGCTGCTGCTCGCGCCCGAGCTGCCGGTCGAGGAGGCCGTGTTCCTCACGCTGCTCTGCTACGTCGCGCTCATCGCCTGGCGGTGGTTCGACCGGCAGGCGGCGCTGCGGGAGCGGTACCGGGACCTGGACCGGGCAGAGGAGGGCGGCCGGTGACCAACATCGTGCTCAACGCCGCCGTGCTCCTCGTGCTGGCGGGCGTCAGCGTGCCGGTGCTCCGCCGGGTGCGCGCGGGCGCGCTGGTCTGGACGGTGTTCCACCTGTGCCTGATCACGATGGTCTTCGACACCGCGATGATCGCCGCGGACCTGTACGTGTTCGACGAGAGCAAGATCCTCGGGGTCTACCTGTGGGGCGCGCCGCTGGAGGACTTCGCGTACGCGATCGCCGCGGGGCTCGCGATGCCGGTGCTGTGGACCGTGCTCGAGTCGCGCGCGGGCGGACGCGCGCCGTCCGGCCGGGCCCCGGCGGGCGAGGACGGTGCCGCGTGAGGGAGGTGCTCGCGGCGTCCCGGCCGTTCTCCTGGATCAACACCGCCTACCCGTTCGCCGCCGGGTACCTCGTGGCCACCGGCGGTCGGGTGGACGCCGTGTTCGTCGTCGGCACCGTGTTCTTCCTGATCCCGTACAACCTGCTGATGTACGGCGTGAACGACGTGTTCGACTACGCGTCCGACCTGCGCAACCCCCGCAAGGGGGGCATCGAGGGCGCGCTGGCCGACCCGTCCGCGGCCCGTGCGGTGCACGGGCGGATCCTCCGTGCCTCCGCCGTGTCCGTGCTGCCGTTCCTGGTCGTCCTGCTGGCGGCCGGCCCGGCCGCGGCGGGCGCGACCCTGCTGCTGGTGCTCTTCCTGGTCGTGGCGTACTCGGCACCGGTGCTGCGGTTCAAGGAGCGGCCGGTCCTGGACTCCGTGACGTCCGCGATGCACTTCGTCGGCCCCCTGCTGTACGCCCTCGTGCTGGTCGGCGCGGACCTGGGGTCGCCGAGCGTCTGGCCGGTGCTCGTCGCGTTCGTCGCCTGGGGCACGGCCTCGCACGCGTTCGGCGCGGTGCAGGACGTCCGGGCCGACCGCGAGGGCGGGATCGCGTCGGTCGCGACCGTGCTCGGGGCGCACGCCACGGTGGTCGGCGCGACCGTCGCCTACCTCGCGGCGGCCGCGGTGCTGCTGGTGCTGCCCTGGCCGGGCTGGCTCGCCGCCGCGCTGCCGCTGCCCTACGCGGCGAACGCGGCGCGGTTCTGGTCGGTGCGGGACGCGGACTGCGAGCGCGCCAACGCCGGCTGGCGGGTGTTCCTCTGGCTGAACCTGGTCACGGGGTTCCTGGTGACGATGCTCCTGATCGCGACGGCGCTGGGTTCCTGACGCCGCTCGGCGGCCCGACCGGTCGGCTCGCCCCGCCGACCGGGCCCCGCCGGCCTGGCCCCGCCGGCCTGGCCCCGCCGACCGGGCCTCGGGCGTCAGGCCAGCGGCTCGTGCCGCTCCGGGAGGTCCGCGTCCGCGTCGTACGCCGGGGCGTGCACCAGGGTGACCGTCGCCCAGCCGCGCAGCAGCAGTCCGGCGTCCGTGTCGGGCTCCTGCGACGCGGCGTGCTCGGCGTACGTGAGCATGAGGTTGCCGTGCTCGACCTCGTGCACCCGGGCCTGCACCGCGCCGAACGCGGCGAGCGGCGCGCGGCGCAGCCCCCGGACCTCGGTGAGCGGCCGGTCCGGGACGTTGAGGTTCACGACCCGGTCGGGGCGCGGGGGCTGGTCGAGCAGCCAGCGCAGGACGTGCGCGGTGTACGCCTCCGCGGTGTCCCAGTGCTGGGGCCGCGCGTCGGCGAGGGAGACCGCCAGCCCGCGGATGCCGTGCGTCGCGGCCGACAGGGCCGCCCCGACGGTGCCCGAGTGCAGGACGGCGTGCCCGGTGTTCGCCCCCCGGTTCACCCCGGACAGCAGCAGGTCGGGCTTCGGGCCGAACCCGCCGTGCGCCGCGACGAAGGCGATCAGGCCCGGGGCCGCGCGCACGCCGAAGGAGGCGACGCCGTCGGGCAGGCCCGGGGCGTCGGTGCGGTCGACCACGAGCCGGCCGTCGAGCTCGGCGCCCAGCAGGGACGCGCTCGCGCCGCTGGAGTCCCGTGCCGGGGCGGCGACCACCTCGTCCGCCCCGACCGCCAGCGCCGCCCGGACCAGCACGGCCAGCCCCTCGGACCCGATCCCGTCGTCGTTCGTCACCAGGACGCGCATCGTCCCTCCCTCCGGCCCGGCCGTGCGCCGGACCTCGTCGTGCCGCGGATCCCGCCGTGCGCGGGCCGCGCTCAGGCGACCTCCCGCACCGTGATCTGCTCGGCGAACCGCTCGATCTGCTCGCGGTGCCCCGTCCCGAGGCCGCGGCGGGTCACGTTCAGCGCCCCCGCCGCCGCGCCGAGCCGGGCCGCCTCGGTCAGCCGCAGCCCCCGCCCGACCCCGACCGCGAGGCCCGCGGTCATCGAGTCGCCCGCGCCGCGGTGGTCCACGGTGGTCACCGACGGGGCCACCACCTCCGAGACCCCCGAGGCGGTCACCAGCAGCGCGGGGTCCGCGGCGCGGGACACGACCATCGCGCCCACGCTCCCGGCGGGCGACGCGTCGTCCACCCCGAGGTCGTCGTCCGGGAACTCGTCGCCGTGGCCCTCGGGCAGCCCCGGGTCCGCGCGCAGCAGCCGGCGGGCGCCCGCGCGCAGCGACTCGACCGAGTCGTCCTCGGCCATGCCCGCCTCGATCAGCTCCTCGTGCGACATCTTCAGCACGTCCACGCCCGCCTTCGCGACCTCCGCCGCGGCCTTGCCGGACAGGTCCGCGACCGTGCGCACCCCGGCGGCGCGCAGGTCCCCGACCAGGCGGCCGAAGAACGACGGCGGCAGCAGCGGGGTCGGGTAGGCGCCGGTGACGACGCACACGTCGGCGTCCAGGCCCTCGACGAGCATGGTCCCGTAGAGGTCGTCCAGCTCGTGCCGGTCCAGGCGCGCGGGCGGCATGAACGCCAGCTCGTTCCGCTCGCCGTCCCGGCGGTCGTGCAGGTAGGCGCCGTTGCCGCCGGCGTAGGAGACGCGGCGCACCCGGAGGTTCTCCACCTCGGCGAGGTGACCGAGCACCGTGCCCGTCTCCCCGCCGAACGGCCCGCACACCACGACGTCCGCGCCCAGGGAGTACGCCATCCGCGCGACCCACAGTCCCTGACCGCCGGGATGCACGTGCAGCTCGGGGGAGTCGTCGTCGGACCCGCTCTCCAGGGTGACGGTGAGCAGCGGCGTGGGCGCGAGCACGCACACGCGGGGGTTGCGGCTGGTGGGCACGGGCGTCCTCCTGGGGCGTCGGGACCGTGGTCCATGCTGACCTGCACGGACGCGGCCCGCACGCCGAGCGGGCGCGCCGGTCGCGGGCCCCGGTCGGGTGACGGGCGCGCGGCCCGGCGCGGTGTGCAGGTCCTGGGGAGGGGTCGTGGGACCGGCCGGCCCCGGCGCGCGGGCCGCGACCCGGCGTGCTCGGATGGGGCGGTGATGCCTGCCGCTGTCGTGCCCGAAGAGACCGCCGACGCCGCTCGGGCGGTGATCGTCCCCCTGGTGTCCGTCGTCGGCGCCGTCGTCGTGGCGCTGCTCGTCGCCGTCCTGGTCGGCGCGGTCGTCCGGTCGGTCGCGAAGAGGTCGGTGATCGCGGCCGACCTGTCCCGCCGGTCGAAGAACGCCCTGCGCGCGGTCCTCGTCGTCATCGCGGTCTGGGTGGCGCTGCTGATCACCGTCCCGCGCGCGACGTGGGAGTCCTCCGACTGGCTGGGCGCGGCCGGGCACGTGCTGCTCATCGCGCTGATCGCCGCCGCCACCTGGCTCGTCGGGACGCTCGCGTTCGTCGTCGAGGACGCCGCGCTGTCCCGGTACCGGGTGGACGTCAAGGACAACCGGCACGCCCGACGGGTCCGCACCCAGGTGCAGCTGCTGCGCCGGATCACCGTCGCGGTGCTGGTGGTGGTCGCCGTCGCCGCCGTGCTGCTGACCTTCCCCGGCGTGAGCGCCTTCGGTGCCTCGCTGCTCGCGTCCGCCGGCGTGCTGTCGATCGTCGCGGGCCTCGCGGCGCAGTCCAGCCTCGCGAACGTGTTCGCCGGCCTCCAGCTCGCGTTCACGGACGCGATCCGGGTCGACGACGTCGTGATCGTCGAGGAGGAGTGGGGGCGGATCGAGGAGATCACCCTCACCTACGTCGTCGTGCACGTGTGGGACGACCGGCGGCTGATCCTGCCGTCGACGTACTTCACGCAGACCCCGTTCGAGAACTGGACCCGGCGCGCCGCCGAGCTGCTCGGCACCGTGGAGATCGACGTCGACTGGCAGGTCCCCGTCGACGAGCTGCGCGCCGAGCTCAACCGGCTGCTCGCCGACACCGACCTGTGGGACCACCGCGTCGGCATCCTCCAGGTCACCGACGCCGTCGGGGGGATGGTCCGGCTGCGCGCCCTGGCGAGCGCCGTGGACGCGCCCACCCTGTTCGACCTGCGCTGCTACCTGCGCGAGGGGCTGGTGGCGTACCTGCAGTCGTCGGCGGCGCAGGGGCTGCCGCGCACCCGCGTCGAGACCACCCAGGGCGCGGCCCTGCCCGTCGCCGAGGTGCGGGTGCGGCCGAGCACCGGGTCGCACGTGGCGGTCGCGCCGGGGACGGCGGCCGGCGCTCGCGCGGGCGGGCGCGAGCACGCGGCCGAGAGCGGGCAGCAGGACGCGCGGCTGTTCACCGGCAGCATCGAGGCGATGGAGCGGTCCCGGTCGTTCGCCGGCCCGGGGCAGGACGTCATCGACGAGCGCGAGGAGCACGCCGCCGAGGGCCGGGCGGAGGAGGACGAGCCCACGCCCGGGCGGTCCTCCGGCAGCCGGCGGGTGGACGGTGCGGCGGTGGCGGGCACGGCGGCCGTGCCGGTGACGGCGGCGGGTCCGGGCGACTCGGCGGCGGGCGCGGACGGCGCGGCGGCGGACGCGGACGGCGCGGCGGCGGTGCCGGCGGAGGCGGTCGAGGCGCCGG
>DAMBCY010000122.1:0-10307 GCA_032056255.1 Cellulomonas sp.
GTGACGAGGTGGTTCGGGACGGCCGCCGCGGCCGGGGCGACCGGGTCGGTGTTGTAGCCGACCGGGCTGATCGGCAGGTCGCGGGAGTGCGCGAGGGTCGCCACGCGCAGGAAGTGCGTGATGCCCCAGCACGACCCGGTCTGCACGACGTCGACGGCACCGGCGTCGAGCAGCGGCCGGAACTGCTCCAGCCCGGTGAGGTTCTCTCCGGTGGCGACCGACGTGCGGACCCCGGCGGTGACGACCGCGTGCCCCGCGGCGTCCCACCGGCGCACCGGCTCCTCGACCCAGGTGAGGTCGAGGTGCCGCTCGATCTCGGCGAGGTTCCGCACGGCCTGCTTGCGCGTCCACGACTCGTTCACGTCGAGCATCACGGCCGCGCCGGTCGTCCCGGCGCCGAACACCTCGCGGGCCAGCAGCAGCCGCGCGAGGTCGCGGTCCGGGTCGAGCCCGCCCTTGATCTTCACGGCGGTGAAGCCGCGCTCGACCCAGGGCGCCCAGAGCGCGGGCAGCTCGTCGTCGGGGACGGCGACCTCCAGGCACGACGCGTACCCGGGCACGAACCGGTCGCGCGCGCCGAGCGTGCGCCACAGCGGCTCCTGCGCGGCCTTCGCCTTGAGGTCCCACAGCGCCATGTCCAGCACGCCGACCGCGCCGAACACCGAGCCGGCGTGCCCGGACTTGAACACGTGGGCCAGCATCCGGTCGTACAGGGCCGTCACCGCGCGCGGGTCCTCGCCCTCGACCGCGCCGAACACCCGCTCGATGCCGGCGTGCGGGCCCAGGCCGACGCCGGTCAGGCCGGAGTCGGTCTCGACCAGGAGCACGGGCACCTCGGTCAGGCCGTCCGCGATCACGCCGTTGACGTCCCCGACGGGGTGCCCCCAGTCGTGGACGGTCGTGAGGCTGCGGTAGCCCGTGATCCTCATGCGTGCACCTCGGCAGGACGGTAGACGGTGACCCGGGAGCAGCCCGGGTGCGGACGGTCGGTCACGGGCCGCGGCCCGGGCGTGCGGGCCGGCGCGGGGTCGAACCCGACCGCCCGCGCGGCGGCGAGGGCGTCCAGGCGGAGCCCGCCGTCGGCGGTGAGGACGACGCCGGGGTCGGCGACGACGCTGTGCGCGTCCCGGCCGCTCGCGCGCCAGGCGTCGTCGGCACGGTCGGTGGGGAGCCACGGCACGGTTCCGGCGGTGCCGGCGGTGCCGGCGGTCTCGGGGTCCGGGACGGCCCCGTCGCCGGCGAGCACCGCGTCCGCGCCGTCCCGCACGTCCCACACGAGGTTCAGCTCGCTGCGCAGACCGCCGCGGCGTGCCGCGAGGTCGCGGACGGAGGCCGAGCCGGGGGCGCCGCTGAACGCGGGGGTGCCGCTGCCGACGAGGACGTTGTGCTGCAGCGTCGCCGCCACGTGCCCCTCGGGCACCGCGAGCGAGACCTGCCCGGTGCCGCCGAACGCGAGGACGTTGTGCCGGACCACGTTCTCCCGGCCCGACTTCACGTGCAGGCACTCCGACGAGACCGAGTGCACGACGTTGTCCTCGACGACCACGTGCGACGTCGCCGGGTCGATGAGGATGCCCCAGCCGCCGAACGAGGCCGCGCGCACGTCGTGCACGAGGTTGCCGCGCAGCACCGTGCCGGGCGAGACGCCGAGCGTGTAGATGGCCCCGAACCAGTCCAGCCGGCCCTGCCCGAGGTCGTGCAGGTGGTTGCCGACGACCAGGTTGTCCGTCGACCCGTTCGGCCCGTAGTCCCAGCGCCAGCCCACGGCGATCGCGGTGGAGAAGAAGTCGTGCACGTGGTTGTGCGCCACCACGTTCCCGGCGCCGTGCCGGAGCAGCAGCGCCACGGCGTGCGGGTAGACCCGGCCGCCCGCGGCGATCTCGTTGTCGCTGATCTCGTTGCTCCGGGAGAAGCCCGGGGACGCGGGGTCGGCGTCGCCGCCGCAGGACACGGCGCCTGCACCGAGGTCGCGCAGGGTGCAGCCCGAGACGAGCACGCCCCGGCTGCCCGCGCCGAGCCGGACGCCGTAGCCGCCGACGTGCTCGACCGTGCAGTCGACGAGCGCGCAGTCCCGCACGTACGCCAGCTCGACCGCGCCCGGCACCGTCGAGGCGGCCTGCGGGTCGCTCGCGTACGCGACGTCGGCCAGGACCGGGTCCTCGCGCATCTGGAACGGGGGCCGCGCGCTCGGCGCCTGCGGCCAGTCGGCGTACCGGAACGCGATGCCCTCGAACCGGATGTCCCGGGCCGGCCGGGACGCGTCGCCGCGCACCGCCACCAGCACGCCCACCGACGGCACCACGGCCGTCAGCGTCGCGGGGTCCTCGCCGGGCCGCGGCGCGTACAGCAGCACCGGCGTCCCCGCGCCACGCGGGTGGTCGCGGGTCGGGACGACGCCGTGCCGGTCCAGGTACCACTGCCCCGGCACCAGGCCGAGGTCGTCCACGACGCCGTCGAGGTAGTAGCGGGCGAACCGCGGGGCGTCGCCGTCGCGCAGCGACAGGATGCTCCGGTAGGGCGACCGGATCGTCCGCGTCGCCGAGTCGACCTCGCCGACCGGCATCCGCTCCTGGATCCAGTAGTGCGGGACCACGACCTCGACGCCGGACGGGTCCAGCAGCTCCGGCACGTCGCCCTCGGCGTACCGGAAGGCGTCCGCACCGTCGAACAGCGTCGACTCGAGCCCGGCGGCGAGGTCGAGGCCGTCCTGGTCCGCGACGCGCAGCTCGCGGTCGGCGGGGTGGCGGGGGCGCTCGCGGCGCTCACCCGCCACGTACAGCGAGCGGCCGGCGTCCGGGGCCGCGGGGGCGGTCCACACCGGACGGCCGCGGAGCTCGTCCTGCGTCCAGCCGGTCACGGACCGGCCGCCGGAGACGGTGACCGCGCCCTCGTCGCCGGGCCAGGCGGCGAACGTCGTGCCGTCGTCCTCGGGACCGAGCTCGAGGGTCTCGGTCAGGACCAGCTCGCCGCGGTGCAGCCAGATCACGACGGGGGTGCCGGCGTCGGCGGAGCCGGGGGCCCGGCGGGCGCGGGCGATGCGCAGCGCGGCGGCCAGGGAGCGGACCGGGTAGCCCTCCGAGCCGTCGCCGTAGGCGGAGCCGTCCGGGCCGGCGTGGATCTCCAGCCGGGTCAGAGCGGCCACCTCGCACCTCGCTTCGTCGCGTCGGGACCACGGGCGACATCCCGCGGCGGGAGCCACTCTGGCGCAGCCGAGCCGACCGGGTCAAGGATTCATCATACGTATGATGCGTGATCTGGATCACATCCCGGCAGGGTCGGTCCGCGCGCCCGCGGCGCGGCCCCGGGGCCATCCGCGCGGGGTCCCCGAACGGCGCACCCGCCCCCTCGGCCGTCCCGTACGATCGCCCGGTGCCGACCGCAGCAGCGCCCGCCCCGGGGACCCCTCCGGCCGCCCCGCGCGTCCGCCCGCGGCTCGTCACCTCGGTCGCCGAGTCGATGACCACCGCCATCGTCACCGGCACCTACCCTGCCGGGACCGCCCTGCCGCCCGAGGCCGCGCTCGGCGAGCTCTACGCCGTCAGCCGCACCGTCGTCCGCGAGTCCACCACCGCGCTCGCCGAGAAGGGCCTGGTCAGCAGCCAGCAGGGACGCGGCACCATCGTGCTCGACGAGGACCGGTGGAACCTGCTCGACCCCATGGTGCTGTCCGCCCTGTTCCTGCGCGACGACCGGCTCGAGTTCCTCGACAGCCTCGTCGCCACCCGCACCGCGCTGGAGTGCGAGATGGTCTCCGCCGCCGCCGGCCTGCTCACCGACGACGACGCGCACGCGCTCGCCGAGCACCTCGACGCGATGAGCCACCTGCTCGACGACGCCGACGCCTACGCCCGCGAGGACGTCGTCTTCCACGACCGGATCATGCGGGCCTCCGGCAACCGGCTCGGCCGCGCCGTCGTCAACGGCATCCAGGGCAAGGCCCTCGACAACGCCCAGTACCACGGGGCCCCCACCCGCTCGCACACCGAGACCACGCACGCCGACCACCTCGAGATCCTGTCCGCGCTCCAGGACCACGACCCCGAGCGGGCCGCCCGCGCCATGCGCGCGCACATCCTCGGATCCTGGGCCCGCCGCCGCCCCCGCGACTGACCCGCTCCCCCTTGGTGCCACCCGCGCGCCGAGGGAGGTCTCCGGCTGCCGACGCGGGGTTCCGGGGGCACCTCCCTCGGCATCCGGACACCTCCCTCCGTGCTGCGGCGGCGGCGGGGGTGGAGGGGCGAGGATGGGACCGTGGTCCGGACCGGTGAGCTGCTCGACGTCCTGCTCGCCGCGGGGCGGCGCGCGGACCGGGTCACGCACGTGCGGCACCTGCCGGCCCGCCCGGGGGTCCCCGTCGACTGGCCCGGCTGGGCGGACCCCGACCTCGTCGCCGGCTACCGGTCGCTCGGGGTCGAGCGCCCCTGGCAGCACCAGGCCGACGCCGCCGAGGCCGCGTGGTCCGGCTGGCACACGGTGCTGTCCACGTCGACGGGGTCCGGCAAGTCGCTCGCGTTCTGGCTGCCGTCGCTGTCCGCCGTCCGCGCCCAGGCCGCCGCCCGCACGCTCGACCCGGGCCGCATCGAGTCCGTCGGCCGCCGCGGCGCGGTCCTGTACCTGTGTCCCACGAAGGCGCTCGCCGCCGACCAGCGGCACGCCCTCGACCGGCTGCTCTCGGCCGCTCAGGTCCGGGACGTCCGCGTCGCCACCTGCGACGGCGACACCGCCCAGGAGGAGCGACGCTGGGTCCAGGAGCACGCGGACGTGGTACTCACCAACCCCGACTTCCTGCACTTCGCGCTGCTCCCGCAGCACCGCCGCTGGGCCCGGCTGCTCGGCTCGGTCCGGTACGTCGTGCTCGACGAGTGCCACGCGTTCCGCGGGGTCTTCGGCGCGCACGTCGGAGCGGTCCTGCGGCGGCTCCGGCGCGCCGCGGGGATCTACGGCGCCGACCCCGTCTTCCTGCTCGCCTCGGCCACCACCGCCGAGCCCGCCGCCAGCGCCGCCCGGTTGATCGGGGTGCGGCCGGAGGAGGTCGTGTCCGTCGCCGACGACGCCTCGCCTGCCGGGCGCAAGACCGTCGTGCTGTGGCAGCCGCCGGAGGTCCCGGTCGCCGAGGGGCCGTGGAGCGGGCTGCTGCCGGAGGACGACCCGTGGGCGCTGCCGCTGGACGAGCCGCCCGTCGACGTCGACCGTGCGGCCGCGGACCCGGGCGCGCCCTCGGACCGGCCGGGCGGCTCCGCGGATCCCGGCGCCCCGTCGGCGCGCGCCGGCGCGGCCCCGACGAGCGGCGAGGACCCGACCGCACGCACGGCCGCGCCCGCACCGGGCCCGGACGCCGGCACCGTCGGACCGGCACGGGAGGGCTCCGGCCCGCTCGGCACGGGTGAGGACCTCGTGCCGGACGACCCCGGGCGCCCGCGGCGCTCCGCGACCGCCGAGGTCGCCGACCTGCTCGCGGACCTGACCGCGGCGGGCGCGCGCACCCTGGCGTTCACGCGCTCGCGTCGCGCCGCCGAGTCCGTCGCCACCGTGACCCGCGAGCACCTGCGGGACGTCGACCCGGAGCTCGCGGGCACCGTCGCCGCCTACCGCGGGGGCTACCTGCCCGAGGAGCGCCGCGCCCTGGAGCAGGCGATCCGCACCGGCCGGCTCCGCGCCCTCGCGACCACGAACGCCCTGGAGCTCGGGGTGGACATCTCGGGGCTGGATGCCGTGGTCATCGCCGGCTGGCCCGGCACCCGGGTGTCCCTGTGGCAGCAGGCCGGGCGCGCGGGGCGCGCGGGTGCCGACGGGCTCGTCGTGCTCGTGGCGCGGGAGGACCCGCTGGACACCTTCCTCGTCCACCACCCCGAGGCCGCCCTCGACGCCCCCGTCGAGGCCACCGTCTTCGACCCGGCGAACCCGTACGTCCTGGCCCCGCACCTGTGCGCGGCCGCGGCCGAGACCCCGATCCGCGCCGAGGAGCTCGACCTGTTCGGTCCCGGCACCCGCGAGCTGCTCGACGTGCTCGTCGACCGCGGCGCCCTGCGGCGGCGGCCCTCGGGCTGGTACTGGACGCACGCCGAGCAGGCGGCGCGCCTCACCGACCTGCGCGGCACCGGCGGCGACCCCGTCCGGGTGGTCGAGGCCGTGACCGGACGGCTCCTCGGCACGGTCGACTCCGCCGCGGCCGACTCCACCGTGCACGCGGGCGCCGTGTACGTGCACCAGGGGGCGACGTACGTCGTCGCCGACCTCTCGCTGCAGGACGGCGTCGCGCTCGTCGACCGCCGGGACGTCGACTACGGCACCTGGGCACGCTGGGTCACCACCACGGAGATCCGGTCGACGACGGCCGAGCGCCGCTGGGGGCCGGTGACGTGGGGGTTCGGGGCCGTGGACGTCACCACCCAGGTCCTGGGCTTCCAGCGCAAGCGCATCCCGGACATGGAGGTGCTCGGCTCGGAGCTGCTCGACCTGCCCGCACGCACCCTGCCGACGACCGCCGTCTGGTGGACGGCCCCGACCGAGGTCCTGCTGCAGGCCGGCGTGACCGTCGAGACCGCGCCGGGCGCGCTGCACGCCGCGGAGCACGCGTCGATCGGCCTGCTGCCGCTGCTCGCGACCTGCGACCGGTGGGACCTCGGCGGCGTGTCCACCGCCCTGCACGTCGACACCGAGCAGGCGACGGTGTTCGTGCACGACGCGTACCCCGGGGGCGCCGGCTTCGCCGAGCGCGGCTACGCCCTGGGCGCGACCTGGCTCCGCGCGACCCGCGAGGCGATCGCGACCTGCCCGTGCCGGACCGGCTGCCCGGCGTGCGTCCAGTCGCCGAAGTGCGGGAACGGCAACAGCCCGCTCGAGAAGGCCGCCGCCGTCCGGCTGCTCGACGCGGTGCTCGCCCACGCCCCGGTCGGCTGACCCGGTCGGCTGACCCGGCCGGCCACGGACCGACGGCCGGCAGGCCGTCCGGCAGGCCGTCCGACCCGGCACCCGTCCGGGACGCGACGGATCGCGGCACGACGGATCGCCGCCGAGACGGGTCGAGACCGGACGGGTCGGGGACCAGTCGGCACCAGACGCGTCGCACGGGTCAGCGGTCGCGCACGGGCTGGCAGATGTCGGTCACCCACCGGGCGGGGTCGGCCTCCTGCGCCGGGCCGACCCGGTAGACGTCGAACATCGGACCGTCCAGCTCCAGGTCGTGCTCGGCGATCCAGTCGCCCAGCGCGGCGGTGACGACGCCCACCTGGTCGTACGGCCCGGTCATCGTCGCGGTGACGACGTCCCGCGCGGGAAGCTCCCGGTACCGCAGCCCGTCGCGCTCGTCGAACGGCGCGGCGACCGCCATCCAGACCTCGACGTCCACGTCCTGCTCCTGGAACCCGTCGTCGTGGAACGTCGCCCCCGAGGTGGGCGCCGGCGCCGGCACGACGCCGGCCGGTCCGAGCGCGGCGACGAGCCGCTCCCACAGCCGCCCCTCGTCGGCGTAGGTGGGGATGGTGCCGCGCAGCGCGGCGACGGCGAGGCCGGGCAGGGTGGTACGGCGGATGTCGACGGACACGACGGGCTCCCTCAGGTCGGAGATCAGGCGGTCGACCGTCTCGATGCGCCGGCGGACGTCCTCCGCGTCCGCCTCCAGCCGCGCCCGCTGCTCGACCAGCGCCTGCCGCAGGACCGAGGTGCGGTCGAGCAGGGGCAGGAGCCGGCCGATCTCCGCGACCGGGAAGCCCGCGTCCCGCAGCGCGCGGATGCGCGCTGCGGTCCGGAGCTGCGCCGGGGCGTAGGAGCGGTACCCGGAGGAGGCGTCGACGGAGGCCGGGGGCAGGACCCCCCGGTCGTCGTAGTGCCGGAGCATCCGCACGCTGATCCGCGCCAGCCGGGAGAACTCCCCGATGGTGAACAGTCGTGCGTCGGATCGGGTCATGTCCATGAGCCCACACCCTGACACGGTGCGAGGGTCAAGCGGGCGGCAGACGACCTCGTCCCCGGTGCCCCCGCTCGGCCGCGGTCACCCCCGGGACGAGCGCGGCCCGGCGCGCGCCCGTGCCGAGGCGTCCCCGACCGGTGACCGCACCGCCGCCCGCACCTCGACCACCCCGCCGCCCTCCTGGTCGCACCCGGTGAGCGAGGCGCCGTTGCGCTCCACCGTCTCCCGCGCCCGCACGCAGACGTCGCCCCCGCCGGCCAGCAGCCGCTGCGCCGCGACCAGGGCGCCGAGGTCCGCGGCGGTCTGCGCCCGGGCCCGGGCGCCCTGGACGCCCGCCATCAGCCCCACCACCCCGCCGAGCGCGACGGCCACCGCCACGATCCCGATGACGAGCACCGACCCGGAGCCGCGGTCCCCGGCGCGCGGCAGCACCCTCCCGGTCAGGGCTCCGCCCTCCCGGTCGCCGCACCGTGCACCGCCAGGTCGCCGAGCAACGGCAGGGCGGGGCCGATGCTCGCCTCGACGGTGACGTCCACCCACCCGTCCGCGCGCGCGACGACGACGTGCGCCCCCGCACCGGCGGCCCGTCGCGCCAGCGCGGCGACCGTGACGTCGTCCTCGCCGAGCGCCGCGGCGCGAGCGCCCACCCGCGCCGCGTCGACGCACCGGAGCTGCGTGGTCGCGCCCACGGTCAGCGCGGCGACCACCCCGAGCACCAGCACCACCACCGGCAGCAGGACGGCGAGCTCCACCGTCACCGACCCCCGCTCGCGTGCACCACGCCCGCGTCCCCCGTCGGTGGCGACCAGGGTGCCGTCCCGCCCCGGACCGGCCGACCCGGCCGCACGGCCGGTGCGCACACGACCCCCGCGCGGACCGGCCACCCCCGCACCGGGCGCCCCCGCCGCGCTCACACCGACAGCGCGTCCCGCACGAGCGCCGTGAGCGTCTCGCGCACCTCCGCGCTGCTGAGGATCACGATGAGGAGGCCGGCGAACCCGACGGCCGCGATCATCACGATCGCGTACTCCGCCGTCGCCATGCCCGCGTCCCGCGGGGACCGCTCCCCCCGGGGCGTGGCAGCCGCCGCACGCCGCACCTGGTCCACCCGCCGCCACGCCCGAGCCGCTCGGGTCGTCCTCGCCGGTCGCTGGTCCATCGCTTCCTCCCGTCGTCCGGCCGGTCTCCCGCCGGCCCCTGCGACGACGCTCCCCCACGGACGTCGTCCGCGGCGCCCGTCGACCGGGCTCCCTGGGGACGACGCGGGTCGTGGGCGCCTGTGGAGGACTCGCCGGCCGCTCACCGCGCGGGACCCGCGTCCTCAGCCGAGCAACGCGTCGGCCAGCGACGCCAGCACCGGGACGAGGCCGATGAGCACGAACGCGGGCAGGAAGCACAGGCCCAGCGGCAGCACCAGCCGCACCGTCAGCCGCCCCGCGGCCTCGCGTGCCGCCCGGTCGCGGGTGCGGCGCCCCTCGGCGGACGCGGCGCGCAGCGCCGGCCCCGGGGCCGCGCCGGTGGACCACGCCGCCGCCAGCCCGTCCAGCGCCGCGCCGAGCGCCGGTGCGTGGGCCCAGGCGACCGACCAGGGCGCCCCGAGCACCAGCGAGGCGCCCGCGCGGCCGAGGGCGTCGCCGGCACGCCCGCCGACGGCCCCGCCCACCGCCCGCAGGGCGTGCGGCACGGCGGCACCCGCCTCGACGGCGACCGCGAGCAGGTCCACGACGGCGACGAGGTCGAGCTCGGGGAGGGCCGCCGACGCGTCGGCGGGCCGGTCGGGCTCCGGGGAGCCCAGGGGACGGGCCCGGGGTCGCAGCACGCCGTGGCCCGCGGCGACGAGCAGGACGAGGAGCACGTCAGCCACGGGCACCACCGACGCGGCGCCCGCCCGGTGCGCCCGGCGACCAGCCGGTCCCCGCGGACCGGGCGCGCGCCACCATCCGCCCGACCCATACGCGCCCCGTGAGCGTCAGCACGAGACCCGCCGCCCCGGCGGTCGACCCGAGGCCGCCCCCGAGCAGGACGCCGAGCGGGTCGGCGCCCAGCAGCGTGCCGAGCAGGACGCCGAGCAGCGGCAGCGCGGTGAGCAGCGTGGTCGTCTGGCGGGGACCGGCGAGCGCGGTGCGCAGCGCGGTCTCGGCGTCGGCGTCCACCACGAGCGACCGGGCGCACCCGTCGAGCACGGGTGCGAGCGGGGCGCCGACCTCGACGGCGAGCCGGGTGGCCGCGAGCACGGCGTGCACCCGGCTCGGCAGGGCGTCCTCGGGCCGGCCCGGACCGCGATCGCGGGGGCGTCGCCCGCCGGCGCCGCGCAGGACCGCCGCGACGACGTCCGCGTGCAGCGGGACGCCGCCGGGCGGCACGGGCACGCCGAGGACCGCGTGCCACGCATCGCCCG
>DAMBCY010000123.1:0-10231 GCA_032056255.1 Cellulomonas sp.
CACGATGCCCAGCCACAGCGGCAGCAGGTTCGACGTCTGGCTGCCCGCGGAGTACAGGGTCGCGTAGCGCTTCATGATCGCGGGGCGCTCCTCGGGCGGGAGCACCACCAGCCACGACCTGATCTTCTCGGCGAGCTCGGCGTCGGAGAACCGCGAGGCGGAGTACCGGTCGCCCTTGAGGAACCGCGCGTTGAAGGCGTCGGCCGCCGCGTCGCCGGTCTTCTGGTAGCGCTCGGCGACGTCGTCGCGGCCGAGGGTGCGGGCCATCCGCGCGACCATGAGCGCGTCGTGGGCGTAGTACCAGGTGGACGTGATCTCGAACGGCGTCTCGACCGGGTTGGCGTGCATCGGCGGGCACCAGTCGCCGAACAGGCCGAACGACACGATGCCCTCGTCGTCCGCCTGCGACCCCAGGAAGTCCACCCAGCGGGTCATCGAGTCGAGGCTGTCCTCGAGGATGCGCGTGTCGGCGTAGTAGTGGCTGACCAGCCAGGGGAACTCCACCGCGGCCGTCGCGTACGTCGGGTCGGCCGGGTAGACGGTCCAGTACGCGGGCGAGACGCCGGCGACCGACCCCGACTCGAGCTGCGACTGCCGGATGTCCCCGGCGAACTTCGAGTAGAACGCCGCCATGTCGAAGTTGTAGACCGCCGCCTCGGCCGACAGCTGCGCGTCGCCGACCCAGCCCATGCGCTCGTCGCGCTGGCAGCAGTCGGTCGGGACGCTGTGCAGGTTGCTCAGCTGCGTCCACCGGTAGTTCGAGTGGATCTGGTTGACCAGCTCGTTCGAGCAGGAGAAGTTCCCGACGGTGCGGACCGCGGAGTGCACGACCCGGGCCTCGACGTCGTCGACGGACGGCGTGCCCGGGTAGCCGGTCACCTCCACGTAGCGGAACCCGTGGTAGGTGAACCGCGGCTCGTACTCCTCCACGCCGCCGCCCGCGCAGACGTAGGTGTCCGTGGCGGCGGCGCCCCGGTTGGTGTTCGGGTTGAGCATCCCGGTGGCCTCGTGCTTGAGCTCGGCGAAGTGCAGCCGGACGGTCGTGCCCGCCGGCCCCTTGACGCGCAGCCGGGCCCACCCGCTGAAGTTCTGGCCGAAGTCGAACAGGAAGGTCCCGGGCCGTGGCTGGGTGACGGACACCGCGTTGCGCACCTTGACCGCGCGGATCGGCGGCAGCGTGCCCTGCGAGACGAGCGTCCCCATCGTCTCGGCGACCGGGACCGCGCGCTCCCAGCCGGAGTCGTCGAAGCCGGCGCGGTCCCAGCCGTCCTGCTCGAGGCGCGCGTCGTACGTCTCGCCGTCGTAGATGTCGTCGCGGACCACCGGCCCCTGGGCGCAGCGCCACGAGGTGTCCGAGACCACGACGTCCTCCGTGCCGTCGGTGTAGCGGACGTGCAGCTGCAGGATCAGCACGGGCGACGGGCCGTACTTCTTCAGCGGGTGCCAGTTCCGCGCGCGGACGTCCTCGTACGTGCTGTAGCGCCCGTTGCCGAGCAGCACACCGAGCGCGTTCTCCCCCGCCACCAGCTGGTCGGTCACGTCGTACGTGGCGTACATCGCGGTCTGGTCGTAGTCGGTCCAGGCCGGGTCGAGCACGTGGTCGCCGACCTTCGCGCCGTTGAGCCGGAGCTCGTAGTAGCCGAGCCCGCAGACGTGCACCCGGGCCGAGGCGACCGGCTTGGCGGCGTCGAACGCGGTCCGCAGCAGGTTGCCGCCGCGCACCCAGGTCGCCTGCCACTCCGCCGGGTCGAGGAACGCGGTCTCGAAGGTCGCGGGGGCGCTCCACGGTCCGGCGGTGCCCGCGCCGTCCCACACCCGCACCCGCCACCGGTACCGGGAGCGGGAGCGCAGGGCGTCGCCGGCGTAGGCGACGTTCAGCTGCTGCGCGCCGTCCACCCGGCCCGAGTCCCAGACCGTGGCCGGTGCCGTGGCGTCGTCCTGCGTCTCGACCACCACCTGGTAGGCCGTCTGCACCGTCCCGCGTGCCGTCCCCGCCACCTGCCAGGACAGGCGTGGGTGCGCCGTGTCGATCCCCAGGGGGTCGGCCGCGTACTCGCAGAGCAGCTGCTCCGCGTGGGCCGTGGGTGCGGTCTGCGTTCCGTGGTCGGACATCATCGCCCTTTCCGTGGGGGTGGTTCGAGGTGGTGGGGGTCAGCCCTTGACGGCGCCGGCGGTGAGCCCGCGGACCAGCCAGCGCTGCAGGAAGACCATGACGAGGACGACGGGCAGGATCACGCTCACGACGCCGGCCGCCGAGAGCGCCCAGTACGTCAGGTCCTCCGCGCCGTACTCGCCGATGGCGACCGGCAGGGTCTTGGCCCGCTGACCGGTGAGGACCAGCGCGAACAGGTACTCGTTGTAGGAGAGCAGGAAGGTGAAGATCGACGCCGTCGCGATGCCGGGCAGGCACAGCGGCAGGATGATCCGGCGCACCGTGCCGATCGTGGAGCAGCCGTCGATGGCCGCCGCCTCGTCGAGCTCCTTGGGGATGCCGAGGATGAACCCGCGCATCAGCCAGATCGCGAACGGCTGGTTCGAGGCCACCACGATGAGGATGAGGATCAGCGGGGTGTCGAACAGGCCGAGGGTGGTGCCGATCATGAAGTACGGGATGGCGAGCAGCATCTGCGGGAACATCCGCAGCGCGAGCAGCGCGTTGAGCAGCCGGTTCGCGAAGCCGCTCTCGTGCCGCACCAGCCCGTACGCCGCGAGGGTCGCCGCCGGGACGGAGATCACCACCGAGGCGACCGCCACCACCAGGGTGTTGACCAGGTACTCGGAGAACCCCCGGTCCACCCAGAGCGTGCGGTAGTACTCGAAGGTCGGCTCGAAGATCCAGGTGAAGTTCGTGGTGAACGCGTCGACCGGCTTCTTCAGCGAGATCAGCAGCGCGTAGACCAGCGGGAAGACGCTGATGACGGCGAAGACCGTCAGCACCACGATGCGGTGCGCCGCGGCGCCGGGCCGGCGGGGGCCGCGCTCCGTGCGACGGGCACGGGCGGGCCGGACGGCGGTGGGGGTCCGGGTGGCCATCTCAGTCGACCTCCGTCGATCGCATGCTGCGCAGGTACATGAGGATCGGCACGAGCAGGACCAGCAGCGTCAGGAACCCGATGGCCAGGCCCTCGCCGACCTGCAGCAGCCGGAACGAGGTGCGGAAGTTGTAGAGCACCATCGTCTCGGTGGCGTCGCCGGGGCCGCCCTGCGTCATGACGTAGATGCGGTCGAACAGGCGCCAGGCGTCCATGGTCCGGATCATCAGGACCAGCAGGATCAGGTGCCGCAGGTGCGGCATCGTGACGTGCCGGAACACGTGCCAGCTCCCGGCGCCGTCGATCCGCGCGGCCTCCACCTGCTCCTTCGACACGGACTGCAGGCCGGCGAACAGGATGATGACCACGAACGGGGTGTTCTGCCACACCTCCGCACCGATGACGGCGACCATCGCCCACGTCGAGGAGTCGAACCAGTTCGGCGGCGTCAGGCCGACGCGTTCGATGAGCTGGTTGAGGATCCCCCAGTCCGGGATGAGCATCCACCGGAAGATCACGCCCGCGGCCGACGCCGTGATGACGTACGGCAGGTAGAGCAGCGTCGACAGGAGCCGCCGGCCCCGCAGCACGTCGTCCAGCAGCACCGCCAGGTACATGCCGAGCGCGAACTGCACCGCCACGACGACGACCGTGAACACCACGCTCACCAGGAGCGAGTGGTAGAACGCGGACGACTGCAGCGCGCCGAGGTAGTTGCCCAGCCCGACGAAGCGCCTGGGCCCGCCCAGCGTGTACGAGAAGAAGCTGTTCACCAGCGCGTACCCGAGCGGGAACAGCATCACCACGACCATGATCGCGAAGCTCGGTGCGGCGAACCACAGGTAGCGCCGCTTGCCGGCCACCGACCGGCGGCCGCTGCCGCGCGGTGTCGTCGCCGTGCTCGGGGCCGGGTCGGGGTGGCCGGGACGGCCCGTCGCCCGCAGGGCGGGGGCGCCGGCACGACGGGCGGGGCTCGAGGGGCGGTCCCCCCGCCCGGGCCGCCGGGCCCGGGCGGGGGTCTGACCGGTCGTGGCGTCCATCAGTCGTAGTACCCCGCGGAGTCGAGGAGCTTCTCGACCTCGTCCGCCGCGGAGTCCATCGCCGACTGCGCGTCCGCCTGGCCCGCCAGCACCTTGGCGAGCTCGCGCATGGAGATCTCCATGACCTGGTTGAACTCGGGGATCGCCGGGCGCATCCGGGCCCCGGAGTCGATCGCCGCCTGGGCGGCCGCGTAGTCGGGGCGGGAGGCCAGCAGGTCGGCGGTGAGCACCGAGTCCCGCACCGGCATGCCGAACTCGGCTCCCTCGGTCATCGTCTCCGCGTCCGTCGCCTCCGCGATGGTGCGGAACGCGAGGTCGGGGTCCGCCGCCGAGAAGGCGGAGATGGCGTAGCCGGCGGTGCTGAACAGGCTGGCCTGCGGCCCGCCGGGCTCCAGCGACGGCGGCGCCACGAAGTCCACCTCGCCGACGACCGTCGACTGCTCGGGATCGTTCATCTGCTGCGACCGGGTGGTCTGCTGCAGCGAGAAGGCGACCTTGTCCTGCGCCATCGCGATCATGGCCTCGTCCGAGCCGTACGTCGTCGCCCCGTCCGGGGAGTACGGGATGAGCTGCTCGATGTAGTCGATGGCGCACATCGCCTCGGGGCTGTTGAACGCCGGGGTCATGTCGTCCTCGAACCACCAGCCGCCGCAGGCGGTGAGCAGCGACTGGAACGTGAGCGCCAGGTGGTCGGCGGCCTTGAGGGTGAGCGCCGTGCCGTAGTGGGTCCCGTCGCTGAGCTCCGCGGCCGCCGCGACGGTCTCGTCGAGCGTCTCCGGGAAGTCCAGGCCCTTGGCCTCGAAGAGGTCGCCCCGGGCGAACAGGATCATCGCCCACTTGTGCGACGGGATGCCGTAGATCTTCCCGTCGTAGGTGTAGGCGTCCCAGATCTGCTGCGGGATGTCGCCGAAGTCGTACTCGTCCCAGTACTTCTCGACGTACTCGTCGAGCGGCAGCAGCCAGCCCTTCGAGGCGAACTCCGCCAGGTCGGGCGGGAAGATGTACGTCAGGTCGTACGCCGATGAGCGCGACGACAGGTTGATGCGCATCTTCTGCTGCCAGTCGCTGTAGGTCATCAGCTCCGCCTCGACCTCGGCGCCCTCCGGCGCCTCGTCGGCGAGAGCCTGCGCGTAGAACTCCAGTGCCGCGTACCGGTGGCTCAGCAGGTGCAGCTCGGTGGTCCCGCCGGACCCGCCGCCGCTGCTGCCGCACGCGGTCAGCGCCGCGGCCCCTCCGACCGCCAGCACGCACAGCGACGCCCACGAGCGTCGGATTCTCTTCATGCCCACTGCACTACCCCTCTCCTGGGTGGTGGACGTGCACACCATCGACCCGCGTCGTTACGGGCCGACCGTCCCGGGCGTCACGGAGACCCGCCCGAGAAACTCCTCGACCTCCTGGGCACGGGGTGCGGCGTCGGCCGACCCGTGCCGGGTGACGGCCAGGGCGGCCGCCGCGTTGGCCCGGTGGCAGGCGTCGACCAGCGCGGACCCGTGCGCCAGCGCCGCGCCGAGGAAACCGCAGAACGTGTCGCCGGCACCGACGGTGTCGACGGCCGTCACCTCGTGGCCCGCCACGTGGTGCGAACCGCCGTCGGCGGGCAGCACCAGCACGCCCCGTGCGCCCATCGTGACGACGAGCGAGACCCCCCAGCGCTCCCGCAGCACGTGGGCGGCGCGCTCGGGGTCGTCCGGGACGCCGGCGAGCGCGGTCACCTCCACCTCGTTCGGGACCAGCACGTCGACGTCGGCCAGCAGCCCGCTCGGCAGCGGGGCCGCCGGGGCCGGGTTGAGCACGACGCACCGGCCGGCGGCGCGGGCCAGCCGGGCGGCCTCCGCCGCCACCTCCACCGGGAGCTCGAGCTGCAGCAGCAGCACGTCGGAGGCGACGATCGCGTCCCCGGTCCGGTGGATGTGGTCCGTCGCCAGGCCGGTGTTCGCGCGCGGCACGATGATGATGGAGTTCTGCCCGTCGGGCTCGACCACCGGCAGCCCGACGCCCGTCCCGGCGTCCTCGTCCAGCAGCACGCTGGCGTCGGACACGCCCTCGGCGGCCATCGCCGCCCGGAACGCCTTCCCGAACTCGTCCCCGCCGAGCCGGCCGACCATGCGGGTCGTGGCTCCGGCCCGGCTCGCGGCGACCGCCTGGTTGAACCCCTTGCCGCCGAGGTGCATCGCGAACCGCGAGCCGACGAGGGTCTCCCCCGGTGCGGGGCGGCGGGGCGCGTGCGCGACCAGGTCCATCATGAACGACCCGACGACGCAGACCTCGCCGCTCACCGGACGCCGCCCTGGTCGCCCAGCAGCCGGCGCCCGAGCGACCCGCCGGGGTGCCGCGCGGCGAAGTCGTCCGGCCCGAACCCGCCCAGCGTCATGAGCGCCGCGGCCAGCGCGTCCCCCAGGGCGAGCGTGGCGGCGGTCGACGCGGTCGGTGCCAGGTTGAGCGGGTCCGCCTCGCGCTCGACCTCGATGGACAGGGTCTGCACGGCGTACCGCGCGAGCGTGGAGGTCGCGCGGCCCGTCATGGCGACCACGGGGACCTGCCGCGCCGCGAGGACCGCGGCGAACTGGCAGACCTCCGCGGTCTCGCCGGAGTAGGAGATCAGGACCGCGACGTCCTCCGCGGTGGCCATGCCGGAGTCGCCGTGCAGCGCCTCGGTGGAGTGGACGAAGAACGCCGGCGTCCCCGTGCTGGCGAGCGTCGCCGCGATCTTGGCCGCGACGTGCCCCGACTTGCCCAGGCCGGACACGATGACGCGGCCCGGCGCCCGGTGCATCAGCCGCACCACCTCCTCGAACGTCCCGTCGAGCAGGGATCCCGTCCGGGAGATGGCGGCGGACTCGATCGCCATGGCCTCGCGTGCCGCGGCCATGGCGCGCGTCATGTCCGCGGAGTCGACCGCGTCGTCCACCATCAGGCCACGCCCTTGCGCAGCAGGGCGTTGCCGAACACGCGTCGTTCGCCGGTCCGCACCGCCAGCACGGCGTCGGCCGCGACCGCGTAGAACTCGTGCCGCCCGAGGGTCGGGGCGCCGTCCGCGGCGACGTCGCACGCCGCGACCAGCTCCTCCAGCGCCGGGGCCCGGACCGCTCCCGGGTCCATGAACGTCACCGGCCGATCCGTGTCGAGCGGCAGCACCGAGCGGATCGCCTCGACCGCGTCGGCGGCACGGACGCCCGGCAGGTCCAGGACCCGGCCCACCACCCGCGAGGCGGGGAAGTGCGCGTCGGCGACCAGCACCAGATCTCCGTGCCCCATGTCGTCCAGGTGGTGCAGCAGTGCGCCTGTCAGCAACGGGTGCAGACCGATGAGCATGGATGTTCACCTACGTCCTTGTGGTGAGTAATCGATTGCTCCAGCATCTGCGACAACACCGTCGCTGTCAACACCTCGCCGCCGGACCGCGCCGCGATCCCGTGCCCGGCGGGCCGGCGCGGCGCTCCGGAGCCGGTTCAGCCCTCGGGGACGACCGGGGGGCGCCGCGGCGCCGTGGAGCCCCGGACCAGCAGCTGCGCCGGCAGCACGACGTGCTGGAACGGCGCGCCCGGGTCCGCCGAGCGGGCCAGCAGCAGCTCCGCGGCGATCGCGCCCATCTGCGCGACCGGCTGCTGCACCACCGAGACCGGCGGGTCGACCATGCGGGTCCACTGGTCGTCGTCGACACCGAGCAGGGCGACACCGTCCGGCATCGGGGTGCCGAGCCGCTGGACGGCCCGGAAGGCACCCGCCGTGAGCGGGCCGTTGGTCGCGAAGACGGCGTCCGGGGGCCGGCGGTCGGCCAGGAGGGTGCGCATGGCCACCTCACCGCCCTCGGCCCGCAGGTCGGAGCGGCGCAGCACGAGCCGGCGCGGATCGTGACCCGCCTCCGCGAGCCCCTCGCGGAACCCGATCAGCCGGTCCTCGGTGGTGCTGACGTCGGAGGAGCCGGCGATGCACGCGATGCGGTCGTGACCCGCCTGGACCAGGTGGACCGCCGCCTGCCGGCCCGCGTCCCGGTTGTCGACGACCACGCTGTCGCCGGCGAAACCCTGGATGCGCCGGTCGACCAGCACCGTCGGGATGCCCGCCGCCGAGAGCGGGGTGAGGTCCGAGTGCACCTCGGAGGCCGCGACCACGACCACCCCGGCCATCCGCTGGGCGATCGCGGCCTGGACGTAGGCGCGCTCCCGGTCGAGCTGCTCGTCGCTGCTGCACAGCATCACCGACACGCCCCGACGGGCGGCCACCGGCTCCAGGGCCGCGACCATCGCCGTGAAGAACGGGTTCTGCAGGTCCGAGACGATGATCGCCCAGACGTCCGAGACCTGGCGCCGCAGCGCGCGCCCCGTGCTGTTCAGCACGTAGCTCGTGGCGGCGACGGCCGCCCGGACCCGGCGGGCGAGGTCGCCGTCCACGCTCGGAGAGCCGTTCAGCACGCGAGACACGGTGGCGGTGGACACCCCTGCCTCACGAGCGACGTCCTGGATGGTGACCCGCGCGCGTTGCACCCGCCCATCCTTCCACAGTAATCGTTCTCCGGGGGTGCGATCCGCGCACCCGTCCTGGGCCGGCCCGGGCGGGCCGTCGCTCCCCCGCGACCGGCCCGCCCGGGTGCGCGGTCAGCGGCGCAGCACCACCTTGAGCGCCTCGTTCTGCGCGGCCTTGCCGAACACGTCGTACGCCTCGTGCATCTGGTCCAGCCGGAACGTGTGCGTGCCCATCGGCCGGATGTCGAGCTTCCCGTCCGCGACGAGGTCGAGCAGCATCGGGGCGGTGACGCCGTCGACCAGGCCCATCGTGATCGTGATGTTCTCGATCCACAGCCGGTCGATCGGCAGGGTGACCGGGTGCCCGTGCACCCCGATGTTCGCGACGTGCCCGTAGGGCCGGACCAGGTCGAACGCGGCCTCGAGCGTCACCGGGATGCCCACCGCCTCCATCACGACGTCCGCGCCCAGACCGCCGGTCAGTGCCCGCACCTCGTCCTTCCACCCCGGGTCGCCCGAGTTCACGGCGTGCGTCGCGCCGAAGTCGTGGACCGCGCGATCCAGCCGGAACGGGTCCAGGTCCACCGCCACGACCCGCTTGGCGCCGTGCAGGTGCGCGGTCGCCATCGCAGCCAGACCCACCGGACCCGCACCGATGCAGACCACCGAGTCCCCCGGGGACACCGCCCCGTTGCGCACACCCATCTCGTAGCCGGTCGGGAAGATGTCCGACAGGAAGATGACCTCCTCGTCGGTCAGGCCCGCCGGGACCCGGTGCAGCGACGTGTCGCCGAACGGCACCCGGACCAGCTCGGCCTGCGTGCCGTCGACCAGGTGCCCCAGGATCCAGCCGATGCCCCCGACCGACTGGCAGTGGCTGGCCTTGCCGGTGCGGCAGAACGGCCAGGTCCCGCAGGACGTGATCGCCGGCACCACGACACGGTCGCCGACCGCGAACTTGCCGACCGCCGAACCGAGCTCGACGACCGTCCCGACGGCCTCGTGCCCGAGGACGCGCCCGGGGGTGACCGCCGGCACGTCGCCGAGCAGGATGTGCAGGTCGGTGCCGCAGATCGTCGTCGTGTCCACCTGGACGACCACGTCCGTCGGGTCCACGCAGCGGGCGTCCGGGACGTCCTCCCACTCCTTGAGGCCGGGACCGTGGTAGACGAGAGCCTTCATCGTGAGTCCTCTCCGACGGGCATCGTCACCCGCCAGCCAGGGGTCCACCTCGCCGTTGAGGGGACCTTCGTCCCCCATTCAGCCCCCGGCGCCGCGTCAGAAGGTAGGACGGAGGTCCCGGGGGCGCGGCCGTCGATCCCGGGGTGCGCGAGGTGCGGGGCACGGCGCTGCGGCGACTCGTGGCGAACCGTGGTCGAGGTGGTCGCGGGGCCCGGTCGAGAGCAGCCTCGAGCGGCGCCACCGGCGGACGACGAAGGCCCCGATCCGGCGGGATCGGGGCCTTCGTCGTCGCTGTCTCAACGAGTGTCCGGAGGGGGACTTGAACCCCCACGTCCTATACGGGCACTAGCACCTCAAGCTAGCGCGTCTGCCATTCCGCCACCCGGACAGGGGTGTCCCCTGATCGGCCGGCACGGGCACCCTCGGGCGCCCCGATGACCTCTCAGGTGCGGCAGAGAACATAGCACGGAGTGGCGCCCGAGCACGCATCCGCTGGTGAGAGCAGACTGGC
>DAMBCY010000124.1:0-10149 GCA_032056255.1 Cellulomonas sp.
GCTCGGCGACCTGCCCGGGCTCGACCCCGCGGAGCTCGACGCGGCGCTCGCGGCCGCCGAGGCGTACCCGCTGGCGGTGCTCCCGGACGCGGAGGCGACCGGGACGACGCTGCTGACGGGACGGCCCGGCACGACGCTGCACCCGCGGTTCGGGGGCGGGTCGGCGGCGGCGCACGCCCGCGCCGGGCACGTCGTGCTGGACCTGCCCGCCGGGTCGACGCTGCGGCACGACGTGGACGTGCCGGCCGACCTGGCCGCGCTGGCCGAGCGGGGGGTCGGCGGACGGACGGGGGCGCTGCTGCGGCGGCTGGGGCCGCTGGGCTGAGCGACGCCGCTCAGCGCCCCACCAGCGCCAGCGCCTCCGCCGCGATCCGCGCCGTCGCGGGCACGTCCCGCATGAGGGTGTCGGTCGCGGCGCTCGTCCAGCCGTCGGCCGTCAGCCGCTCGGCCGCGTCGGCGTCCACGGTGTCCACCAGCCACGCGTCGAGGACCCCGGGCGCGGCGGGGTCGCCGCGCCGGCCGTAGTGCCGCCCGACGGCCTCGGCGGTGGCGTCGACGCCGATGGTCGCCAGGCACTCGCGCGCCATGCCGCGCACGGGCGCGCCGCCGATGATCGGGGACACCCCGACGACGGCCGCGGACGTGCGCGCCAGGGCGTCCCGCAGGCCCGGGATGGCGAGGATCGTCCCGACGGAGACGACCGGGTTCGACGGCGGGACGACCACGACGTCCGCGTCCGCGACCGCCGCCAGCACGCCGGGCGCCGGCTGCGCCGACCCGAGCCCGACCTGGACGAGCTCCCGCGCGGGCAGGGCGGCGCGGTGCCGGACCCACCACTCCTCGAAGTGGATCAGCTCCCCGTCCCCGACCCGCACGTGCGTCTCGACCGGGGTGTCGGACATCGGCAGCAGCCGCACGCCGCGCCCGGCGAGGTCCCAGCGCCGGCCCAGCCGCTCGGTGGCCTCCGACAGGGTCAGCCCCTCGCGGAGCCACTGGGTGCGGGCCAGGTGGGTGGCGAGGTCCAGATCGCCGAGCGTGAACCACTCCCAGCCGACGTCGTAGGCCGCGAGGTCGGCCGACACCCGGCTCGTCTCGCCGCGCCGGCCCCAGCCCTGGTCCTCGTGCACCGCGCCGCCGAGCGTGTACATGAGCGTGTCGAGGTCGGGGCAGACCCGGACGCCGTGCAGCCACATGTCGTCGCCGGTGTTGGCGACCACGGTGACGTCGGGGGTCCCGCCGCGCTCGGCGAGCAGCGCCAGCAGGCCGCGGGTGAACCGGGCGCCGCCGACGCCGCCGGACAGGACGGTGATCCTCATCGGGCTCCTTCGACGGGGGCGAGCGCACGGGGGACGTCGGGAGCCGGTGCGGCCGCGTCGCCGAACGCGATCACGGGCCGGCCGGTGCGCGGGTGGGTGAGGATCTCGGCCTCGACGCCGTAGACGCGCCGGACCAGGTCGACGGTCAGCACGTCGCCGGGGTGGCCGGCCGCGACCAGGTGCCCGCCGGACAGCACGAGCACGTGCGCGCAGAAGGCGGCGGCGAGGTTGAGGTCGTGCAGCGCGGCGACGGTGGTGCGGCCGAGGTCGCGGACGAACGCGAGCAGGGACAGCTGCGCGCTGACGTCGAGGTGGTTGGTCGGCTCGTCGAGCAGCAGCAGCTCGGGCTCCTGGGCGAGCGCCCGCGCGACGTGCACGCGCTGCCGCTCGCCGCCGGACAGCGCGGACCACGACCGGTCCGCGAGGTGCGCGGCGTCCGCGGCGGCCAGCGCCCGGTCCACGGCGTGGTCGTCGGGGTCGGCCCCCCACAGCGTGCGGTAGGGGATGCGGCCGAGCGCGACGACCTCGCGGACCGTCAGGGGGACCGTCGAGGACGACTCCTGCTCGAGCAGGGCGATCCGGCGCGCCCGGTCCCGCCGCGGCAGCGCGTGCACGGGCACGTCGTCCACCAGCACGGCACCGGCCTCGGGGTCGAGCAGGCCCGCGACCAGGCGCAGCAGGGTGGTCTTGCCGGCGCCGTTCGGGCCGAGCAGACCGGTCAGGGCGCCGGGCGGGGGCGTGGCGTCGACCCCGTCGACGATCCAGCGGCCGCCGGGTCCGCGGCCGAGCGTCGTGCCGACGCCCGCGATGCTCAGGTCCACGCGCTGCCCCTCCCTCGCCGCAGCAGCACCGCGAACACCGGCACGCCGATCAGCGCGGTGACGATGCCGACCGGCAGCTCGCGCGGGTCGAACAGGGTGCGCGCCCCGGTGTCGGCCCAGGCCAGGAAGATCGCCCCGGTCACGGCCGCGACGGGCAGCAGCCGCCGGTGCGCCGGGCCGGTCAGCGCGGACACGGCGTGCGGCAGCACCAGCCCGACGAACCCGATCGACCCGCTGACCGCGACCATCGCGCCGGTGAGCAGCGCGACCAGGGTCATGAGGGTCCACCGGGTGCGGTCGACGTCGATCCCGAGCGCCGCCGCCGCGGTGTCGCCGAACGCGAACGCGTCCAGCCGGACCGACGACGCGACCAGCACGGTGCCGACGCCGAGCAGGGCGCCGCCGGCGATCAGCACCGACTGCCAGGTCGACCCGGCGAGCGAGCCGAGCAGCCAGCTGAGGATCTCCCGGTAGGAGTCGCCGGTCGCGGACCAGAAGATGACGAACGACGTCCCCGCCGCGGCGAGCTGGGACACGGCGAGGCCGGCGAGCACGGCGCGGCTCGGTGTCAGCACCCCGCCGACCCGCGCCAGGCTCAGCGTCGCGACCAGCGCGGCCAGCGCCCCGGCGAACGCGGCGACCGGCAGCAGCAGCCCGATCCCGACGACGAGCACCGCGACCGCGCCGAGCGACGCGCCCGAGGACAGGCCGAGGAGGTAGGGGTCGGCGAGCGGGTTGCGGGTGAGGCTCTGCATGACCGCGCCGGCCAGCGCGAGCCCGGCGCCCACGGCCGCGCCGGTGAGGACCCGCGGCAGCCGCAGGTCCCAGACGATGGCGTCGGTCAGCACGGGGACCCCGCCGTCCGTGCCCGCGGCGGGGCCGAGCCCGACGTGCCCGGCGATGCTGCGCGCGACCTCGGGCACGGCCAGGTCCGCGGGGCCGATGGTCACGCAGACCAGGACGGTGCCGATCAGCAGGGCCAGGCCGACCGCGAGCGTGAGGCCGAGCGGCGGGCGCCGGGGCGCGCGGGCGGCCGGGCCGGGGAGGGTCCCCGGTCCGGCCGTGCGCACCGCGTGCGTGGTCACGGGACCGTCAGCCCGCCAGCCCGGCGAGCTGCTGGGACAGGTCGACGACCGCGTCGGCGTTCCGGACGCCGGCCTCGGACGCCGGGAACGGGACGGTCAGGTAGCGGTGCTCGCGCACGGCGGTGAGCCGGGCGGTGGCGGGGTTGGCCTCCAGCAGCGCGATCTTCGCGTCCGCGGTGTTCCACGTCGCGTCGACCAGCACGATGACGTCGGGGTCGGCGGCCACGATCTGCTCCCAGCCGGCGGAGGTCCAGGTGTCGTGCACGTCCGCGAAGATGTTGGTCAGGCCGGCGGCGTCCATGAGCATCTGCGGCGCCCCGATGCCCGCCCCGACGTACGGGGTGTCGGTGCCGGAGGAGTACCAGAGCGCGGTGGTCTCCTGCGCGGGCGGGGTGACCGAGGCGAGCGCGTCCTGCTGCTCCGCGATCACCTGCTCCGCGCGGTCCTCGACGCCGAACAGCGACGCGACCGCCCGGATCTCGTCGAACACCTCGTCGAACGTCAGCGGGTCGGGCATGTAGCCGGCCTCCTTGCACGCGGCCGGGGAGACGTACGTGCCGATGCCGAGGTCCTGCAGCGCGCTCCGCTCGCCCACGCCGTCGTCGGAGAAGTTCGACTCCCAGCCGGCGTAGACGAAGTCCGGCTGGACCTCGAGCAGCGCCTCCTGCCCGGGGACCTGGTCGGACAGCACCGGGACGGTGTCGTAGGCCGTGGCGAGGTCGGCCGGCACGGGACCGTCGGCGAACGCGGTGCCGACCATCCGGTCCGCGAGGCCGAGGGTCAGCAGCATCTCGATCGAGGTCGACTTGATCGCGACGACGCGCTCGGGCGGGGCGTCCACGGTGACCTCGGTGCCGCAGGAGTCGAGGGTCACGGGCTGGAAGGCGGTGGTGCTCGCGCCGGCGGCGGGGCTGGTGGCCGCGGGGGACGCGGCGTCGTCGCTCCCGCACCCGGCGAGGGCCGCGAGGGTCAGGACCGCGGGGACGGCGACGAGCCCGGTGCGGGTGCGGGCGTGCTGGCGGGTGCGGGGGATGCGCACGGTGGCTCCTTCACGGGTGCGGCCCGGGACGCGCGCGGTGGTCCGCGGCGGCGTCACGGGTCGGTGCGGTCCGGGCGCCGGTCGAGGCGGTGCCACGGCCCGACGGTGGACGCTGGACCCCTCCGGACGCGCGGGCGCGGGAGGGGGTGAGGGGGAGGGTGCACGTCGCGCCCGGCGGATGCGCCGCCCAGCCCGGGCGACGACCTCCAGGCCACGTCCGGCCTGGTCCGGAGCCCACCCTACGCCCGCGCCGCGCTCGCGGGAGAGCACGAGGGTCAGGGGGCCGCGGCCAGGGCGAGGGCGCGGGCCGCGCGCGTGACCGCGTCCGGGCCGCCCGACAGGGCGCCGACCGTGACGCGGACGTGGCCGGCGCCGTCCTCCGGGGGCGGGACCGCGCGGAACGGGCGGCCCCGGGCGACCTTGATGCCCGCGGCCTCCAGGCGGACCAGCGCGGTGGCCTCGTCGGCGACGGGCACCCACATGTTGATCCCGTCGCCGGGTGCGACGACCAGCCCGTGCCCGGCCAGCGCCGTCGAGAGCGCGCGCTGCCGGGCGTAGTAGGTGCGCCGGGCCTGCGCGACGGCGGCGAGCGCCTCGCCGTCGACCAGCAGGTCCGCGAGCAGGTGCTGCAGCAGCCGGCTGGTCCACCCGGGTCCGAGCATGCGGCGTGCGACGACCCGGTCCAGCACGGCGGCGGGACCGCCGACGGCGGCCATCCGCAGGTCGGGGCCGTGGGACTTGGAGTAGGACCGGATGTGCACGACGCGGTCGGGCAGGTGCGCGCCGAGCGAGACGTCGGCGGAGGACGCGATCTCGCCGGAGTGGTCGTCCTCGACGACGTGCAGGTCGGCGCCCGGGGTCGCGGCGAGGTGGCGGCGGACCACCCCGGCGATCTCGCGGGCCCGGGTGGAGGTCATCGAGACCCCCGTCGGGTTGTGGGCGCGAGGCTGCAGCACGACGACCTCGGCGCCGGTGCGCAGGGCGGCCTCCAGGGCGTCGGGCCGCAGGCCCTGCCGGTCGAGGGGGACGGGCACGCGCTCGAGGCCGAGCTGGTCGCACAGGTCGAAGATCGGCGGGAAGCCGGGGTCCTCGACGACCACGCGGTCCCCGAAACCCGCGAGCTGCTCGAGGGTGCGGCTCATCGCGTCGACGGCGCCGTCCACGACGGTCACCCGCTGGGGCGTGAAGGGCCAGGAGGCGCGCAGCAGGCGCTCCAGCGGTTCGACGACGGGGGTGCCCAGGTACGTGCCGGTGCCGGCCGCGGGCGTGGCGGCGGCGACCCGGCCGAGCGCGCGCCGCAGCGGCGGCAGCAGCGCGGGGTCGGGGGTGCCGGTGGACAGGTCGAGCCGCAGCGCGGGGCGGGGGGACAGGACCGGCCGGGACGCGGCGTCCCCGACCCCGGCGTCGTCCGGTGCGTCGGACCGGCCGCCCTGCGCCATGTCCCGGTACCGCGGCGGCAACCAGGAGGCGGGCTCGGGCAGCACGACGGTGCCGCCGCGCCCGCGCGACGTCACCAGGCCGACGGCCGCGAGCGCCTGCCACGCGCCGGAGACGGTGGCGGGGGAGACGCCGAGGTCCGCGGCGAGCCGGCGGACGGTGGGCAGGCGGTCGCCCGGGCGCAGCTCGCCGCTGCGCACCAGCCGCGACACGGCGGCGGCGATCCCCCGGGGACTGCGGTCCTCCACGTGCTGGGCCACGTCCATGCGGGCCATCGTGCCCCGGTCCCCGGGGCCTCCGGCCCACCCCGCCGGGGGCCGGGCGCAGTGTTTACACCGCGGACACGAGCGTTCTCGCGGCCGAAACCGGCAGTAACGCCGCAGAAATGTTCAACCCCCAGGGTCACATTCCCAACGGGCCCCGCCGGCCGCGGACCGCCGCGGGGCACGCCGCCGCCGAGCACGGTCGGCACGGAGCGAGGCGGGCCCGGCTCGGACGATCCAGCGGAGGTACTTCATGGCAGTCGTGCGCGTCGCCTTCACCCAGGCCACCTGGACGGGCGACAAGGAGTCGATGATCGCGCTCCACGAGGACTGGACGCGCAAGGCCGCGGCCGACGGCGCGCAGGTCATCGGGTTCCAGGAGCTGTTCTACGGGCCGTACTTCGGCATCACGCAGGACACCAAGTACTACGAGTACGCCGAGACGATCCCCGGCCCGACCACGGAGCGGTTCAGCGCCCTGGCCGAGGAGCTCGGCATCGTCATCGTGCTGCCGATCTACGAGGAGGACCAGCCCGGCGTCCTCTACAACACCGCGGCGGTCATCGACGCGGACGGCACCCTGCTCGGCACGTACCGCAAGCACCACATCCCGCACCTGCCGAAGTTCTGGGAGAAGTTCTACTTCCGTCCCGGCAACCAGGGCTACCCGGTGTTCGAGACGGCGGTCGGCAGGATCGGCGTGAACATCTGCTACGACCGGCACTTCCCCGAGGGCTGGCGGGTCCTGGCGCTCAACGGCGCGGAGATCGTGTTCAACCCGAACGCCACGGCTCCCGGCATCTCGAACAAGCTGTGGGAGGTCGAGCAGCCCGCCGCAGCCATCGCGAACGGCTACTACGTGATCGCGAACAACCGCGTCGGACTCGAGGACAACGAGTACGGCGACGAGGCGGTGAGCTTCTACGGCTCGTCCTACGCGGTCGGCCCGGACGGCAACTACGTCGGCGAGGTCGGCTCCTCGTCGGAGAACCAGCTGCTGATCCGCGACCTGGACCTGGACGTCATCCGCACGACGCGCGAGCGGTGGCAGTTCTTCCGCGACCGCCGCCCGGACGCCTACGGCCCCGTCGTGGCGCCCTGAGCGCGGAGGACCTCGCATGAAGACCCTCATCACCGGCGGCACCGTCGTCAACGCGACGGGACGCGGCCCGGCCGACGTCCTGATCGACGGGGAGACCGTCGTGGCCCTGCTCCAGCCGGGGTCGACCGCCCTCGGCGTGGACCTGACCAGCACCGTCGACCGCGTGATCGACGCGACCGGGAAGTACGTCGTCCCGGGTGGCATCGACGCGCACACCCACATGGAGATGCCGTTCGGCGGCACGTTCGCCTCGGACACCTTCGAGACCGGGACGACGGCGGCGGCGTGGGGCGGCACGACGACGATCGTCGACTTCGTGGTGCAGTACCCGCACGAGAACCCGGTCGACCAGTACGCCCTGTGGCACGCCAAGGCGGCGGGGAGCTGCGCGGTGGACTACGCGTTCCACCAGATCCTGTCGGACGTGCAGGACTCGTCGCTGCACGCGATGGACGAGCTGATCGCCGAGGGTGTGACCAGCTTCAAGCTGTTCATGGCCTACAAGGGCGTGTTCCTGTCGGACGACGGCCAGATCCTGCGGGCCATGCAGAAGGCGTCGGACAACGGCGCGATGATCATGATGCACGCCGAGAACGGGTCGGTCATCGACACCCTCGTGCAGCAGCACGTGGCCCGCGGCGAGACCACGCCGTACTACCACGGCGTCTCCCGGCCCTGGCAGGCCGAGGAGGAGGCCACCCACCGGGCGATCATGCTCGCGGACCTCACCGGGGCGCCGCTGTACGTCGTGCACGTCTCCGCGAAGCAGGCCGCCGAGCAGATCGCGCGGGCCCGCGACCGCGGCCAGAACGTGTTCGGCGAGACCTGTCCCCAGTACCTCTACCTCTCGCTCGAGGACCACCTCGCGGCGCAGGGCAAGGAGTGGGGCGAGTTCGAGGGCGCGAAGTGGGTGTGCTCGACGCCGCTGCGGTCCAAGCACGAGGGCCACCAGCACCAGATGTGGAACGCGCTGCGCACGAACGACCTGCAGCTCGTCTCGACCGACCACTGCCCGTTCTGCATGAAGGACCAGAAGGACATGGGCCTCGGGGACTTCTCGAAGATCCCGAACGGCATCGGCTCCGTCGAGCACCGCATGGACCTGCTCTACCAGGGCGTCGTCACCGGGGAGATCTCCCTGGAGCGCTGGGTGGAGATCTGCTGCACCACCCCCGCGCGGATGTTCGGCATGTACGGCAAGAAGGGCGTGCTGGCGCCCGGCGCCGACGCCGACGTCGTCGTCTACGACCCGGACGGGCACACGTCCATCGGGGTCGGGAAGACCCACCACATGAACATGGACTACTCCGCCTGGGAGGGCTTCGAGGTCGACGGCCACGTCGACACGGTCCTGTCCCGCGGGTCGGTCGTCGTCGACTCCGGTGCGTTCCTGGGTCGCGCGGGCCACGGGCAGTACGTGAGGCGCGGCCTGTCCCAGTACCTGATCTGACGCCCCCGCCCTCGACACCCCCGATCCCGAGAAGGAGGCGCGCCCATGGAGTTCGGCGTCGTCATGCAGAACGACCCGCCCGCGTCGCGGGTGGTGGACCTGGCCCGCCAGGCCGAGACGCACGGGTTCGACTACGTGTGGACCTTCGACTCGCACCTGCTCTGGCAGGAGCCGTTCGTCGTGTTCTCGCAGATCCTGGCGGCGACCCGCAGGGTCAAGGTCGGCCCCATGGTGACCAACCCGGCCACCCGGGACTGGACGGTCCTCGCCTCGTCCTTCGCGACGCTGAACGAGATGTACGGCAACCGGACCGTCTGCGGCATCGGCCGGGGCGACTCGGCGGTCCGCACGCTGGCCGGCAAGCCGTCGAACCTCGCCACCCTGCGCGAGTCGATCCACGTGATCCGCGAGCTCGCCAACTCCCGCGCGGTCGAGCACAACGGCCGCACGGTGCAGTTCCCCTGGTCGAGGGGCTCGGAGCTGGAGGTGTGGGTGGCCGCGTACGGCCCCCTGGCGCTCCGGCTGGCCGGCGAGGTGGGCGACGGGTTCATCCTGCAGCTCGCGGACCCGGACATCGCGGCGTGGATGATCCGCACCGTCCGGGACAGCGCGGAGGCCGCGGGCCGCGACCCCGACACGATCACGTTCTGCGTCGCGGCCCCCATGTACGTCGGGGACGGCGACTCCCCGGCGGCGCGGGCGCACATGCGTGAGCAGTGCCGCTGGTTCGGCGGGATGGTCGGCAACCACGTCGCGGACATCGTGAGCAAGTACGGCCGGGGATCCTCGGTGCCGCAGGCGCTGACCGACTACATCGAGGGCCGGCAGGGCTACGACTACAACGAGCACGGCCGCGCCGGGAACTCGCACACCCGGTTCGTCCCGGACGAGATCGTCGAGCGGTTCTGCCTGCTCGGGTCCCCGCGCGAGCACGTCGAGAAGCTGCAGGCGCTCCGCGAGCTCGGGGTCACCCAGTTCGCCGGGTACCTGCAGCACGACAACAAGGACGAGACGCTGCGCGTGTACGGCGAGCGGATCATCCCGGCGATGGCCGAGCACGTCGTGGCGACGGCATGACCACCGCGGTGCAGGGCGCGCCGGACGCGGCCGTGGACCCCGCTGCACCGGTCGCGGCGGCCCCCCGTCGCGCCCTCCCGCCGCCCCGGGTGCGGCGCGCCCTGCGCCCCGTCGGTCTCGGCCTCGCCGCCGTCGTCCTGCTGGCCGCGCTCTGGGAGCTGGTGAAGGCGGTCGTCCCCGACGACGGCTGGAGCATCGGCGGGCTGCGGGTGCTGCCGCGCACCACCGACCTGGCGATGCCGCACGTGCCCGACATGCTCGCCCGGCTCGGCGAGCCGCTGACCGCGCAGCCCGGGGCCGACCCGCTGTGGCTCGCCGTGCTGCGGGCCGGCGGGACGAGCCTGCGGATCGCCGCCGTGTCCTGGGTGATCGGCGTGGTGGTCGGGTTCCTGCTCGCGCTGCTCATGACCCGGTTCCGGGTCGCCCGGTCGGCCGTGCTGCCGCTGGTCGTGCTGAGCCAGACGATCCCGCTGATCGCCCTCGCGCCGCTGGTGAAGGGCTGGGGCTCGAAGCTCGAGCTCGGGTTCGCGTGGCAGCCCTGGATGTCGGTGGCCGTCAT
>DAMBCY010000125.1:0-9961 GCA_032056255.1 Cellulomonas sp.
GCACGATCACCCCGAGCGCGACCGTCGCGTCCCGCCCCTGCGGCCAGTGCACCCGGCCCGCCGCGGCGAACGGGGCCATGACGAGCGCCGCGACCACGGCCTGCACGGCGGTCGACGCGATCGGCGGCACCCCGGCGAGCCCCCGGCCGCCCACCGTGTACAGGCTCCACACGACGATCGCCCCGACGACGAGCAGGTCCCCGGCGTTCAGGTCGAGCGCGAGGATGCTCGCGACCCGGCCGCCGGTCAGGACCACCAGCACGCCAACGAGCCCGATGAGCATGCCCGCCACCGAGCGGCGCGCCGGCGCCCGGCGCGCGACCACCGCGCCGAGCAGCGCGATCGTCGCCGGGTTCAGCGCGGTCACCAGCGCGGCGTTCACCGACGACGTGTGCTGCAGGGCCGAGTAGAGCAGCAGCGCGTAGCCGACCATGCCGAGCAGCGCGAGGACGACCTGGCGCCGCCACGTCCGCAGCACCGCCCGCCAGTCGGGCCGCTCCACGAGCTGCGCGATCACCAGGAGCGGCACGGCGGCGAGCGTCCAGCGCAGCGCCGTGAGGCTCACGGGGCTCATCTCCCGCACGGCGACCGCGCCGAGCACGTAGTTGCCCGCCCAGAACAGGGTGGCGCCCACCAGAGCGGCGACGGGTCCGGTCCGGGGTGGCACGCGCACGGGCGGAGGATATCGCCGCGTCACCCGCCCGTGGTGTCACGCCGGGGCACCCGGATGCCGAACCTAGGGGTATGGGCCTCGTGGACGCACCGACGCCCCGGCTCTACCGGACCCGGGGCCTGCTCTCCGTCGCCCTCGGCGTCATGGCGGTCATGGTGCTGGCGGCGCTGCGCTGGTCGGTCAACCCGTACGCCTCGGCGGTGCCCTGGCTCCTGGTCGGGCTGCTGCTCGCGGTCCTGTCCGGGGTCACCCTGCTGCTGCCCGCGCGGCCGTGGTCGCAGCCCGCGACGCTCGCGCTGGGCATGGCCGGGCTGGGCGTGCTCCTGGCGTCCTGCCTGACGGCCGAGGGCCTGGTCTCGATGTCGCTCGGGCTGATCACCGCGGCGCAGCTCGCCGCTTTCACGTTCCCGACCTGGCAGGCCGTGCCCCTGGTCGCCTTCGCGCTCGCGACGATCTCCGGCGGCATGCTGGCCGCGCCCGCGCCGTTCCACGCGATGACCTGGGTGGTCGTCATGGTGATGACCGTCGCCTCGACCTCGTTGCTCGGCTACGTGACGCACTGGCTGCGCCGCCACGCGACGACCGACGACCTGACCGGGGCGCTCACCCGCCGTGCCCTGCTCGAGCAGCTCTCGACGCTGCTGAGCGACGCGCAGCGCACCGGTGCGGCGCTGGCGGTGGTGTCCGCCGACGTCGACCACTTCAAGACGATCAACGACACCCGCGGGCACCTGGCGGGCGACGAGGTGCTGGCCTCCCTCGTGGCGACCTGGCGCGCCGCACCCGGCGGGCGCGCCGCCGTGGTGGGCCGGGTCGGCGGGGACGAGTTCGTCGTCGTGCTGCCGGGCCACGACCGTGCCGCGGCCGACGCCTGGGTGGCCCGCACCCGCGAGGACTCCGCGGCGCCGTGGAGCGCCGGGACCACCGTCGCCCTCGCGACCGACACCGTGCGCGACCTCCTCGACCGCGCCGACGTCGCGCTCTACGCGGCGAAGCACGCCCGCACCCCGCACGTCCCGCCGCGGGACTGACGGCGCGAGGGCCCCGCGCAGCCGCCGGTCTCAGACCGTGAAGCGCGCGGCCTCCTGAGGCGCCAGCGCGTGCGCGACCCGCGCCCGCATCTCCGCCGACATCTCCGGCATCGCGTCCACCGGGAACCAGCGCGCGTCCGAGTTCTCGCCGTCGCCCGGCCCGGGCTCGCCCGACACCCAGCGGAACCGGAAGGTCAGGTCGAGGTACTGCGACCGGTCGCCGTTCGCGTAGGCCATCGGCGGCAGGGTGTGCACCCAGACCAGGCGCTCGGCGACCGCGACGACCTCGGCCTCCTCGAGCACCTCCCGCGCGCCCGCGACCGCCGGCTCCTCGCCGGGGTCGATGATCCCGGTGACGGGGGTCCACTCGCCGTTGTCGGCGCGGCGGACCAGCAGGACCTCCTGGGCACCGTCGGCGCCCGGTCCCGGACGGAGCACCACCGCGCTCACCCCGGAGAGCCACAGCAGGTCGTGGCCGATCTTCTCGCGCAGGTCCAGGACGAAGTCAGGGGTGGGCACGCCCCCGATGCTAGGCGCACCCGCGGTGCGCCGGGCGCCCGTCAGGCCGGGCGCACCTCGTCCCGCCACGAGTACCGCGGCTCGAACCCCAGCAGCTCCCGGGCCCCGCCGATGGACAGCAGCGTCTCGAACTCCCCCAGGTCCCCGCGCACCTCGACGCCGGGGAACTCGGCGGCCAGCAGGTCGCGCGACGGGGTGTCCATGATGGTGTCCGCCGCCGCGATGATGACGTTCTGCGACCCGGTGGTCTCGACCTCCAGCGCCAGCCGGAACGCCGTCGCGGCGTCACGGACGTCGATGTAGCCCCAGAGGTTCCACCGGCGCAGCGCCGGCTCGCCCTGGAACGACGGCACGCGCGCGTAGGCCTCCGGCGGGAAGACGTTGGACAGCCGCAGCCCGACGAACGGGATGCCCGACCACGCGGCGACCTGCTCGGCCAGCGCCTCGCCGTGCACCTTCGACAGCGCGTAGGTGGTCGTCGGGTACGGGAAGTGCGCCTCGTCGACCGGGGCGTACCGCGGCGGCTCGTCGAACGGCAGGCCGAGCGTCGTCTCGCTCGACGCCCACGCGACCTTCCGCAGGCCGAGCCGCTGCGCCGCGAGGAAGACGTTCGCGTTCGCCGCCGTGTTGCGGGTGTAGGTCTCGGGGGCGGACTACATGCCGGGCTGCGGGATGTTCGCCAGGTGCACGACGGCGGAGCAGCCCGCGAGCGCCTCGACGGCCTGCCCGTAGTCGGTGAGCTCGGCCCGCATCACGTCCACGCCCAGCCCGGCGCGCTCGCCGAACGGGCCGTGGGCGTCGGTGGCGTGCACGGCGTAGCCGTGGTCGAGGAGGTCCTGCACGACGGCGCGGCCCACCTTGCCCAGGGCGCCGGTGACGGCGACGGTCTCGGTCATGGGTCCATCATGCGCGCCCGGGCGCCGCGTGCCCGGGACCACCGCGCGAGCGCCCGCCGCCGCGACACCCTGCCCGCGTCACGTCGGCTCACGCTCGAGCGTGACGCCCGCCTGACGGGCGAGCACCCGGACCAGCGCCGACGCGTGGAGGTCGCCGAGGCCGTCGTCCAGCGCCGCGTCCAGGGTCTGCGCCGCGACCCGGGCACCGGGCACGGGGGCCCCGACCGCGTCGGCCAGCTCCTGGATCAGCCCCGCGTCCTTGCGCATGAGGCGCAGCGTGAACGCCGGCGCGTAGTCGCCGGCGCGCACGGCCCTGCCGACACCCGCGTAGATCGGCGTCCGGAAGTCGGCCACGTCCACCACGTCGAGCACCCGGTCGAGGTCGAGCCCGGTCGCAGCGGCCAGCGTCAGCGCCTCACCGAGCGACTGGAGCTGCGCGGCGACCAGCAGGTTCCCCACCAGCTTCATCCGTGCCCCGGACCCGCCGGGGCCGAGGTGGTGCACGCTCGCGGCGACCGCCTCCAGCACCGGCCGGACCCGCGCGAGCACGCCGGCGTCCCCGCCGACGACGACCCACAGCCCGCCGGCCGCGGCCTCGTCGCGGGAACCGAACACGGGGGCGTCGAGGAACGGCACCCCCGCCCGTGCGGCGCGGGCGTGCTCCTCGTCGGACAGCGCGGGGCTGATGGTCGACATGTCGACGACGACCGTGGCGGCTCCGGCGTGCGCGAGCGCGCCGTCGGGGCCGAGCACGACCGCACGGGACGCGGCGTCGTCGGAGACGCACACCAGCACGACGTCCTGCCCGGCCACCGCCTCGGCGACGGCTCCCGCCCGCCGCGCCCCCGCGACCGCGGGACCCGGGCTGCGGTTCCACACCGTCAGCGCGTGCCCGGCGGCCGCGACGTTCGCGGCGATCCCCGCGCCCATGGTGCCCAGACCGAGGACGGCGACCTTCACGACGCGGCCGTCCCCGCGCGATCCGCGGCCTTCATCCACGACTCGAGGAACCGCCACATCGCGGTCGCCCCGGGGTCCTGCAGCCCGATGCTGCGCTCCTGCAGCCAGGACGCCCGCCCGCGGCGGGACTGCAGGCCGCGGGTGTCGACGACCGCCTTCTCGGCCGCGCTGATCGCGGCGGGCAGGCCGGTCGCCCCGTCGGGCGCGGCGTCGAGGGCGTCGGCGGCGGGCATGATCACGTCGAGGATGGTCTTGTCCCCGAGCGCGGTCTTCCCGCGCTGCGCGATGTTGTCCCCGGCGGCGCGCACGAACCGCGCGGCGGCGGCCACGTCCACGTCCGCGGTGTCTGCCCAGGCCTTCGACCCGGCCAGCAGACCGCCGGCGACCAGCGCCGCCATGGTCGACGGGTTCGCGTTGGCGAACGCCTTGGCGCACGTGCGGGCGATCTCCGACGGGGTGGCCTCGGGCCCGAGGGCGTCGAGCGCCTCGATCACGGCGTGCGCACCGAGCGTCACCGTGATGCCGAGGTCACCGTCGCCGAGCGCCTGGTCCAGGTCACGCAGCTCGTCGGCGTAGGACACGAGCTCGCCCAGGCTGCCCTGGATGGCGCGCACCAGCTCTGCGGAGTGCATCGGGGTCAGACCTCCTGGAAGAACGGGGAGACCGCGGGCGCGTCGAGCAGCGCGAGCCTCTCGTCGTCGAGCTGGAGCAGCGAGATCGAGGCGCCGGCCATCTCCAGGCTGGTCGCGTACTCGCCGATGTACGTCTTCTCGATGCGCACGCCCAGGCCGGTGAGCACCTCGTGCACCCGGCGGTACATGACGTACAGCTCCTCGAGCGGGGTCGCGCCCATGCCGTTGACCAGCACCGCCACGCGGTCGCCCCCGGTCAGGCCCAGGTCCGCCACCAGGGCGCCGATGATCCGGTCGACGATCGCGTCCGCGGACTCGAGCCGGCCGCGGTGGATGCCGGGCTCGCCGTGGATGCCGATGCCGATCTCCATCTCCCCGTCGGGGAGGTCGAAGCTCGGCGCGCCGGTGGTCGGCAGGATCGTCGGGGACAGGCCGATGCCCATCGTGGCGGTGTGCTCCACGACGTCCTCGGCGATCTCGGCGACCCGGTCCAGGTCGTCCCCGCGCTGCGCCGCCGCGCCGGCAGCCTTGTACGCGAAGAGGATCCCGGCGACACCGCGGCGGTCGGTCTTGCGCTCGCGGGGCTGGGACGCCACGTCGTCACGGCCGAGCACCGTGCGGGTCTCGATGTCCTCCAGCTCGGCGAGGTCGGCGGCGAGGTCGAAGTTGAACACGTCGCCGCCGTAGTTGCCGTACAGGTACAGCACGCCGCGGCCGCCGTCGACCGCCTTGGTCGCCTCGAACACCTGCTGCGAGCTCGGCGAGCTGAACACGTTGCCGATCGCGACGCCCGAGCACAGCCCGCGCCCCACGTAGCCCTTGAACAGCGGCAGGTGGCCGGAGCCGCCTCCGGTGACGATGCCCACCTTCCCGGCGACCGGGGCGTCGGCGCGGACGAGGATCCGCTTGTCCGGGCCGGGCGTCCGCACCAGGTCGGGATGGGCGAGCAGGATGCCGTCGATCATCTCGTCGACGAAGCTCTCGGGCTTGTTGATGATCTTCTTCATGACGAACCTTTCCGTGGGACGAGGGGTCAGGCGGCGGCGGCCGCGACAGGCTGCGGGGCCCGGCGTCGTCGCCGACGCCAGCGGACCTGGTCCAGGACCATGACGACGATGAGGATCACGCCCTGGGCGATGGCGTACTCGAACGCCGACAGCCGCACGGCGGTGAAGCCGCTCGACACGATCTGCAGCGTCAGGGTCGCGAGCACCACACCGAGCACGGTGGCGAAGCCGCCGTTCGGGTTGGTGCCGCCGAGCACGGCGATCACGATGACGAGCAGCACGTAGGAGGCGCCGTAGTCGGCGGACGCCGTGGGGTTGCGTGCCAGGAAGAGCACGCCGGCGATGCCGCCGAGCAGCCCGGTGAGCAGGTAGGTGCCGCCGAGCACGGCGCCGCTGCGGATGCCGGAGTACCGCGCCGCGGTGGGGTTCGCGCCCTGCAGCGTGATCCGCAGCCCGAGCGGCGTGCGGTCGACGACCACGGCCAGCGCCGCCGCCACCAGCACGAGCACCAGGAACAGCGTCGGTACCCCGCCGACGGTCGACTGGCCGACCGCGGTGAGCTGCGACGGCGAGCCGTACAGCGTCTTGCCGCCGGTCCACGCCACCGCGATGCCGTTGTAGATCTGCATCGTGCCGAGCGTGGCCAGGATCGGTGTGATGCCGAGCCCCGCGACCAGCAGGCCGTTCACCGCCCCGCCCGCGAGCCCGACCAGGATCCCGGCCAGCACGATCAGCGGGAACAGCTGCTCGGCCCGGGCCGGGTCGCCGGCCGCGACCGTCGTGTACAGCGTGGACATGGTGATCGCCGAGAGGTTGGCGATGCTCACCAGGGACAGGTCGATCCCGCCGGTCAGCATCGCGAGCATCATCGCCAGGGCGATCACGCCGATCTCGGGCGAGGCCAGCGCGATGTTCTGCAGGTTGATCGAGCTGAGGAACACCGACGGCTTCAGCACGGCGAACACCGCGAACGCGGCCACCACGAGCAGGAGCATCCGGCGGGCACCGCGGTCGACGTGCACACGGGCGAGCAGATCGGCCCAGCGGGACGCCACCTGGTCGTCGACCCGGCGCAGCGGGTTCGGGTTCGGGTCCTGCGCGGCGCTCATGCCCGCACCTCCTGCGGCTCGTGGACCTGCTCGTCGTTGACACGGACGGCCCTGGCGGACCGGCGGGCCGCCACGGCCTGCACCCCGACGCCGATGACCAGCAGCAGGCCGACGGCGGTGCGCTGCCAGGCGCTGGGCACGCCCGCGAGGATGAGGCTGTTGTCGATGACCTGGACCAGCAGCACGCCGAGGACGGTGCCGCCGACCGAGCCCCGGCCGCCGAAGATGGACGCGCCGCCCAGGACGACGGCGGCGATGATGTCGAGCTCGTCGCCGACGAGCTCCTGCGGGCTCGCGGACCGGCCCATGATCATGTAGATCATCCCGCCGACCGCGGCCGTCATCCCGACGATCACGTACACCCGGACCTGGGTGCGGACCACCCGGATGCCGGCGCGGCGGGCGGCCTCCGGGTCGCCACCGATCGCGTAGACCGACCGGCCGAACATCGTCCGGCTCAGCACCCAGGCGAGCGCGAGCGTCAGGACCAGCGCCGGGAGCACCATCACGTGCAGGTACCCGCGCCCGGAGGAGGTCGTGACCTCGAACAGGTTGGTGGTCGACACCGACGCCATGCCGTCCGGCAGGTCGGCGATGTACCGGGACCCGATGGAGGTCAGCAGCACCCCCTTGAAGATCCCCTGCGTGCCGAGGGTGACGATCAGCGTCGGCAGCCGGAACCGCGCGATGAGGAAGCCGTTGACCGACCCGAGCGCCGCGCCGATCAGCAGGGCCAGGACGAACGACCCGGCCAGGCCGAGGTCGAACCCGCCGTCGAGCTGCACGTGCACCGCGGTGTACGCCGCGAACACGGCGATCGCGGCGAACGAGACGTCGATGCCGCCGGAGATGATCACCAGCAGCACGCCGAGGGCGAAGACCAGCGGCACGATCGAGCTGCGCACGATCGAGAACGCGGTGGGCAGCGTGAAGAACGTGGGGTTGGCGATCGACATCCCGACCACCAGCACCAGCAGGATGAGGGCGAGCACGCCCTCGTTGTTCGGGCCGCGCAGCCGCCGCAGCAGCGTCGCCCGGCCCGGTGCGGGGGCGCTCATGCGGCCACCTTCGTCCGGATCGTGTCCACGGCGACGTCGTCGCCCTCCAGCACCTCGACGACCCGGCCGCCGCGCACCACGAGCACGCGGTGGCAGCACGCCACGAGCTCGGGGGCGTCGTCCGAGATCACCAGCACTCCGGTGCCGTCCGCCGCCTCGGCGCGCAGGATGTCGAGGATCTCCGCCTTCGACCCGACGTCCACGCCGACGGTCGGGCCGTTGAGCATCAGCACCCGCGGGTGCCGGGCCAGCCACTTGGCCAGCACGACGCGCTGGGCGTTCCCGCCGGACAGCGACCGGACGGGCGCCTGCACGTTCGGGGCCTGCACCCGGAGCCGGGCGAACAGCCGCTGGATGGTCTCGCGCACCGCGCGGGAGTCCAGGGTGCGCCAGCGCGTGCGGTGCTGGTCCATCGACCCGGCGATCATGTTGTCCGCGATCGACTTCTCCAGGAACAGCCCCTGCGTCAGCCGGTCCTCGGGTACGTAACCCAGGCCCGCGGCGACCGCCTCGCCGATGCTGCGCAGCCGGACGGGAGCACCGTCGACCCGCACGGTGCCGGACTCCGCGGGCAGCACCCCGAACAGGGACTCGGCGATCTCCGTGCGTCCCGAACCGAGCAGCCCGGTGACGCCGAGGATCTCCCCGCGCCGCAGCGTGAACGACACGTCGTGGAACGCGCCCGGCAGCGTGAGGTGCTCGACCTCCAGCACCGGCGGCGCGGCCGGGTCGAGGCCGGTCACGTGCCGGGACTCGTCCAGCTCGCGGCCGGTCATGTGCTGCGCGATCGTCCGGACGTCCAGCTCGGCGGCCGGGCTGGTCAGCACGTTCCGCCCCGAGCGCAGGATCGTCACCCGCTGGGAGATCGCCAGCACCTCGTCCAGCTTGTGCGAGACGAAGATGAGCGCGACGCCGCGGGAGCGCAGCCGCTCCACGATCGCGAACAGCCGCGCGACCTCGGTGTGCGTCAGGGCCGTCGTCGGCTCGTCCATGATGATCACCCGCGCGTCGTCGACGAGCGCGCGGCAGATCGCGGTGAGCTGCTTGTCGGCCACGGACAGGTCCTCGACCCGGGCCTCCAGGTCGAGCGCGAGCCCGAGGTCGTCGACGACGGCGCGGGCGGACCGGCGTGCCGCGGCGCGGTCGAACAGCCGCCGCCGGTCGGCGACCGCCGAGGTGAGCACCACGTTCTCCGCCACCGACAGGTTCGGGAACAGCGAGAAGTCCTGGTAGATCACCTGGATCCCGCTCTTGATCGCGTCGGTGGTGTCCATCGACGCGTGCTCCGTGCCGTCGACCACGACCGTGCCGGAGTCCGGTCGCTCCGCACCCGAGATGATCTTGATCAGGGTCGACTTGCCGCAGCCGTTCTCGCCCGCGAGGCAGAGCACCTCACCGGGCCAGAGCTGCAGCGAGACGCCGCCCAGGGCGGTCACGCCGCCGAAGGTCTTGACGACGTCGCGCACCTCGAGCACGGGGGCGCCGGTGGCGGGGGTTGTCATGTCGCACGCCTCTCTGCGCCGGTGCGGGGCGCGCACGCCCCGCACCGGCGGTCCGGGTCAGAAGTCGTACTGGGCGGCCTGGTCGGCGTCGGCCGCGATGCCGGCGTCCCCGACGAAGACGTTGTCGTAGCCGTCGAGCTGGCGGAGGTTCGCGTAGCCCTCGATGCCGAGGTCCGTGCCCTCCTCGATCGTGCCGCCGTCCGCGAGGATCCGGGCGATCTCGAGCTGCGCCTCACCGGCCAGCGCCGGGTCCCAGAAGAAGATCTTGTCGATCGACCCCGTAGCCAGGTACTTCGCCGACGCCGACGGGATGGACGTACCCATCACGCAGACGTCGTCCTCCAGGCCGGCCTCCTCGATCGCACGGGCGATGCCCGGGACGTCGTTGCCCGCGGATCCCTGGAACCCCTTGATGTCCGGGTACTTCGCCAGGATCTCCTTGGCCTTCTCGTACGCCGCGGTCTCGTTGTCGGTCGACTCGATCGGGGTCTCCAGGCGCGTCATGCCCGGGAAGCTCTCGGTCTGGTAGTCGTAGGCCGCCTCGACCCACTCCATGTGCGTCTTGGCCGTCAGC
>DAMBCY010000126.1:0-1059 GCA_032056255.1 Cellulomonas sp.
GGCGGCGGCCGGCGCCGCCGCGGGGAGGACGAGGACGCTCGACACGACGACGGCGGCGAGGGTCGACGGAAGGAGCCGAGCGGTCCACGTCGGAGCGGGCATGGTGAGGCTCCCGGGGGGGCGGGCGCGGGCCGAGGGGACCGCGCCAGGGTGTCGGCTGCATGCTCGCGGAACGCGAACCACGAGGCGAGGGTGCTTCCGCCCTCACCCGCCCGCGATCATCCCCCGCGCGGTGTGCTCCCGTCAGCGATCGGCGCGTGCGGGACCGTCCGGACTTCTCCCCCCGGGACGGCTCCGGACGCCCGCCGCGACCGGATCAGCCGACCGCGACCGCCAGCCGCTCCTCCGCGGTCCACTCGGACAGCGACCCGTCGTAGACCGCGACCTCGGTGCCCGCGACCACGTAGGCCGCGAACGCCGGCAGGGTCGCGGCGATGCCGCCGCCGCAGTAGGTCACCGCGCCGTCGGCGTCGAGCAGGCCACCGGCCTGGAGCCGGTCGCGGAGCTCCTCGGTCGGCAGGAACCGGCCGGTCGCGGGGTCGAGCAGGGTGTACAGCGGCAGGTTGACGCTGCCGGGGATCCGGCCGCGGCGGGCGTAGGTGCTGACCTCCTGGTCGCCGCGGAACGTCGCGGGGTCGAGCGCGTTCACCAGGAGCCCGGCGGTCGCACCCGACGAGATCCGCTCGACCTGCGGCAGCGTGGCCAGCAGCTCGGGGCGCTCCCGCGGGGTCAGCGTGGCGGAGCCGGCCCGGGCGGCCTCGTCGTCGGCCGCGCCGGACGCGGCGTCGAGACCGGCCGCCCGCCACGCACCGAGGCCGCCGTCCAGCACGGAGACCTGGTCGTGGCCGAGCCAGCGCAGCAGCCACCACACCCGGGTGGCCCAGGCGGAGCCGACGGTGTCGTAGACGACGACGTGCGTGTCGTCGCCGACCCCGACGGCCGCGAACGCGGCGGCCAGCGCCGCGGGCGACGGCAGCGTGAACGGGTACGGGCCCGCGGGGTCGGACAGCTCGCCGGTGACGTCGACGAACGCGGCACCGGGCACGTGCGCGGCCAGGT